>CANRDE010000004.1 GCA_947629325.1 uncultured Bacilli bacterium | reverse complement strand
CAAGAAAGATATTATATTTTTTCTTACTGACATTTTCAAAAAATTATCTATACTGACATTATCATAAAACTATAACAGAATTATAAAAAAATAGTTGAAAAAAATTAAGCAATGATTTACAATAATATTAAGTTGTGATATTCAAGATAAGGAGTGGTAATATGGAAATTACAAAAGTTCGCGTTCACAAAATAGATAGGGAAGGTTCAAGACTTAAAGGTTATGCAACTGTTACTATCGATGATTGCTTTGTTGTAAGCAACATTAGAATTATAGAAGGAGAAAATAGATTATTCTGCGCAATGCCTAGTCGAAAAGTAAACGATGAAAAATTCGAAGATATTGTTCATCCTACTAATACTGAAACCAGAGAGATGTTTGAATCTAAAATATTAGAAGAATATAACAATCCTACTGTAGAAGAAACTGAAAAATAAAATAGAAAAAAATATAGTGGTATAAAATATACCACTTTTTATATGCCATAAATTTTTATTTAAAAGTTTTTTTAAAAATATTTCTGAATTTTTCAACATTCAAATCTACGGATACTTGAAAATTGCTACTGTTTTCTAATGTTATATCACATACTCCCTTTTTTTTCCCTTTAGCTACTATGTTCACTTTACAAGGTTTAAATTCAATAATAGTTGGATCAAGTATAGCCGCTATAGTAGTAGGATCGGGAGTACCAAGTCCTATTATTCCATAATGATCTTCACAAAATTCCATATATTTTATAGCGATTACCCCTACAAAACGAGATACTAAATCTTCAGAATTTGTTAAGTTTTGGATATAATCTTTTTCCACATAGGATTTTATACCAATTTCGTGAGTTACTATTTTTACATCTTGAAAAGGAGTGCTATAAACAATATTAGCAGCCTCTGGATCTACACTCACATTAAATTCCATATATGGTTCAGAATTTTCTGGATTAAAGGTGGTTCCCATTATGACAACATGTTTTAGATAATTATAAAGTTTAGGTTCTTTTTTGATAGCGTTTGCTAAATTAGTTAGTGGCCCTAGGCAAATAATTGTTAAATCATCTTTATATTTTTTCGCCGCTTTAATGATAAAATCTTCTGCATATGATTTTTCTATTTTTCGTTTGTTATTATTGGGAAAAACTGCATAGCCAAGTCCATCTTTTCCATGCGCATATTCTGCTGTTTTTAAATTAACTTTATTACTATGACTTCCTTTATACATTTTAATATTTGTTTCCATAAAATCTTGAATTATTTTTAAGTTTTTTTCAGATTTTTCGGGAGCAATATTACCAGTAGCTAAAGTAAAACCAATCACATTTAAATTGTTTTTAAGACCTAACATTATGGCAATTGCATCATCAATCCCGGGATCGGTGTCAATTATATATTTCATATAAGCCTCCAAATTAATTATAAGCTAAAAATATTAAAGTTAAAACTAAAAATGTTATACTTTTCTTTATTTAGACATATTATTTTTTAGGAGGATATATGGAAAGTATAATGGAAACAAATAACTATGGTAGTCACGAAATAAAAGTAACAGATAGAAGTATAATTAGTTTAACTGGTATTAATAAGATTAGTAGTTTTGATGACCAAGAATTTTTAATGGAATCTAATATGGGAGTAATTCTACTAAAAGGAGAAGGGTTAGAAATAGTAAAATTAGATACTCATGATGGAAATGTTAAAATAAAAGGAAAACTTGCTAGTTTTGCCTATCTAGAAAATATTAAAAAAAGTAAAGAAGAGAGCTTGCTTTCCAAATTATTTAAATAATGTCTAGTAATCTACAATTGTTATCATTTTTTGTATCTTTAATTTATGGTATTCTTTTTTATTTTTTGACTATCCTAAATTTTAAATTAATTAAAGATTTAAAATTAATAGTTAAACATTTATTAACTTTGATTTATGTTTTAGATATTACCATTATATATATCATAATTTTTTATCATTTAAATCAGGGAGTATTTCATATATATTTTATTTTCACTGTATTCGCTGGCTTTTTTCTAGGCTTTTTAATCCATAAAAAAGGCCGTAAATTTAGTGTAAAATGGTCTTTTAAAAATTGAAAAAATAAATAAATTGTGCTAGTATCTCTTTGAAGGATAGTAAGAGGAGATAAACAATGTCAAATAAAAAAAGTAAAAAAGAAAAAAAACGGCTTTTTTTAATAACTTTATCATTAATTTTATTGTTAGTTTTTTTAGTTGGTAGTGTTTATAATGATTGGAAGCAAATTTTAAAAAATAGAAAATTGGAAAATGAATTAAATCAAAAATACGAAGATTTATTAGCTGAAGAAGTAAAGCTAAATGCAGAGATTACTAAGTTAGGTGATGATGAATATTTAGCTAGATATGCTAAAGAAAAATATATGTTATCTTCTGATGGTGATACTATAATTAAAATGAATACAAAACAAAAATAGGAAATTCCTATTTTTTTATTATTTCATCTATTAAACCATATTTTAGAGCTTCTTCGGGCTCCATAAAGTTGTCTCTTTCTGTATCATTTTCTATTTGTTTCAATTTTTTACCGGTAACTTCCGCCAGGATTTTATTTAATTTATTTTTTATTTTAATAATCCGCTCGGCGGCAATTTTAATATCAGTTGCTTGACCTTGAGTACCCCCTAAGGGTTGATGAATCATTATTTCAGAATTGGGAAGACTGCATCTTTTACCCTTACATCCATTTGCCAACAAAAAAGCTCCCATACTTGCAGCAAGCCCAATACATATAGTTTTAACATCACTTTTAACGTAATTCATAGTATCGTAAATTGCCATTCCGCTAGTAATAGATCCTCCAGGAGAATTAATATATAAAAAGATATCATTATGATTCAAACTATCTAAATATAAAAGCTCTGACACCACAATACTAGCAACATTATCATTAATTTCGCCATTTAAAAAAATAATGCGATCATTCAAAAGACGAGAGTATAAGTCGTAAGCATATTCTTTATTACTACTTTTTTCTATTACAGTCGGTATTATGTTCAAAATTAGTCACCTATAAATATAATATTAAAATTAATTAAAATTTATTCATTATTTTATATTTTTGTGTTAAAATATTAAAGAATAATAGGAGGATAAAATGATAAGAGTAGCGATTAATGGATTTGGTAGAATTGGCAGAATTGCTTTTAGAGAAATGATAACTAGTAATGAATTTGATATTATTGCAATTAATGATTTATCAACAGCAGAAGAGTTGAGTCATTTACTAAAATATGATACTGTTCATAGGTCTTTTCATGAAAATGAAATAAGTTTTCAAGACGATAAAATTATTATAGCTAATAAAAAAGAAATAAAGGTTTATTCCGAGAAAGATCCCGTTAATTTACCATGGAGAGAATTAAATATTGATTTGGTCTTAGAATGCACAGGAGCTTTTACCTCTTTGGAAGGTGCTTCAAAACATATTGAGGCAGGAGCTAAAAAAGTATTAATTTCTGCTCCAGGTAAAGGAGAAATGAAGACGATAGTTTATAATGTTAATGAAAATATATTAGATGGAAATGAGAAAATTGTATCAGCGGCTAGTTGTACGACCAATTGCCTTGCTCCTGTATTAAAAGTTTTAAATGATAATTTTGGCATTGTAAAAGGTTTTATGAGTACGGTTCATGCGTTTACAAATGATCAAGAGACATTAGACATTGCTCATAAAAAAGGAATATATGCTAGAAGAGGAAGAGCTGCAAGTCAAAACATTATTCCTGCTACAACGGGAGCAGCTTCTGCTATAGGTCTTGTTATTCCTGATTTAAAAGGTAAATTGGATGGCATTGCTTATCGTGTTCCAGTTGCAGATGGTTCTTTAATAGATGTAACTTTAGAATTGAAAAATAATCCTAGTGTGGAAGATATCAATAATATTTTTATAAACAATCAAAATGAAACTCTTAAGTTTACGAAAGATCCAATTGTATCAAGTGATATTATTGGCAAAAGATGTGGAGCCACTATTGATGGCTTATTAACTAATAAAATAGAGGTTGAAGGAACACAATTATATAAAGTAGTTGCTTGGTATGATAATGAATTAGGGTATACTGCGCAAATGCTTCGAGTTGCAAAAGCCATGTTTAAATAAGTAGTATTCTTAGGAGCAAGATATGAAGTATTTGGATGAGGTTAGTATTAAAAATAAAGTAGTATTATTAAGATGTGATTTTAATGTACCAATAAAAGATGGGATTATTGGGGATAATAGTAAAATCATAAAAAGTCTTGATACTATTAATTATTTATTAAATAATGATAATAAGGTTATTATATTAAGTCATTTTGGTCGAGTAAAAACCGAAGACGATAAAAAAACTAATAGTTTAAAACCGGTCTATATAGAATTACAAAAATATTTAAATATCAAATTTATAGATGATCCTCTAAATCTAGAAGCTATTAAAAATGATAGTTGTTCTTGTTTTTTGGTGGAAAATACTCGATTTACCGATGTTCCCGAAAAACGAGAAAGTGTAAATGATTTAACCCTTGCTAAATATTGGGCCAGTTTCGGGGATGTATTTGTTGTTGATGCTTTTGCGTCTTTACATCGTGCTCACTCATCTACAGCGGGTATTAGTAAGTATCTACCAACCTATTTAGGTTTTTTAGTAAAAAAAGAATTAGAATCATTAAAGCCATTAATTGTAAACAGAGAAAGTCCATTATATATCATAATGGGGGGAGCTAAACTTGATGATAAAATTAAAATAATTAGTAATATGCTTTTATCTTGCGATAAATTATTTATTACTGGCGGTATTTTAAATACCTTTTTAAAGGTAATGAAAAAAAATATAGGGCAAAGCCTTGTTAGTAATGATGAGGAAATATTAAGAGAAGTAGAAGAGATATTAAATAAATATAAACATAAGATTTATTTTAGTGATTTATTTGTTGTTCAAAGACAAAATGAAAGTTTAAAGGTTCATCTTCAAGATATTCAAGATAATGATATAATTTACGATAATTTATTAGATATCAGCCCTTTTAATTTAGAAAAGTCGCTTATATTTTTTAATGGAACATGTGGAAAATTTGAGGATGCCAAATATGGAGAGGGGACTTTAAATTTACTTCAGGAATTAAAAAATTGTCAGGCGAGAGTATTCATTGGTGGCGGCGATACGGTCGCAGCTGTTACTAGCTTTGGATTTCAAAATGACTTTGAGTATCTTTCTAGTGGTGGAGGAGCAACTTTAGAGTATGTTGCTTTTAAGAGTTTGAAAGCGTTAGATTTTATTAAAGAAAATAATGTTGATAACTAAAAAGTTGTTAACATTTTTATTTTACCGGATAATTCGACATTTTTTTACACACGTTGACAAATGTTGTCAAAACTTTCTCTGGCTTTTTGTCAAATATTCTTTTATAATGAATTCATATGCAGTACAAAAATTTTAAATTAGAAGGAGAAAATCATGAAATCAAGTATTAAAGTTTTAGTCATTGATAATAATGAAACATTGACTAAAGATATTGAGAAGTACTTTAGTAGTCATGAAGTAATCAAAGTAGTTGCATGTAAAAATAATGGAGAAGAAGGGTTAAGTTATATTTTAAATAATACTAATAATATAGATGTAATCTTAATGGATTTAATCTTACCTAATCTTGATGGTTTATTTATATTAGGAGAGTTGGCCAAAAGACATATTAATAAGAATATTATCATTGCCACTAATTTTAAAGAAGAAAACATATTAGAAGAAGCTAATGAATATGGTATTGACTACTATATGTTAAAACCGATAAGCTTTATGAGTTTGGAGAAAAGAATATTATCTATAAATCTAAAAAATAATAATAAAATATTTAATCAAGATGCTATTATTACGGATTTATTACACAATTTGGGAATTCCGTCACATATTAGAGGCTACCAATATATTAAAGAAGGAATTCAAATTGTATATCGTAATACAAACATGATATCATACATAACTAAAGATGTTTATCCCGAAATAGCCAAAAAATTTCAAACGACGCCAACCAGAGTAGAAAGAGCTATTCGTCATGCTATAGAAATCAGTTGGAGTAGAGGAGATATTAATTTAATGGAAGACATTTTTGGCAATAGTTTAAATGTTAACAGAGATAAACCAACTAATGCGGAATATTTAACAACACTAGCGGAAAGATTGAAAGTTAACCACAACCTTGTACGTAATTAAAAATTACAAGAAATTGTAATTTTTTTAAGTTTATGGTATATTGAGAATAAGGTGAAACTATGAAAAAAATATTGATGATTATTTTAGATGGTTTTGGGTTAAGAGAAGAAACTAGAGGTAATGCTATTAAAGAAGCTAATCCGATTTGTTTTAATAAATTATGGGAAGAATACCCGCATTCAATTTTAGCTGCTTCCGAAGAGGCGGTTGGTCTAAGGAAAGGACAAGTAGGAAATAGCGAAGTTGGACATATGACAATTGGGGCTGGAAGATTAATAAAACAAAAAGAGACTCTAATTGAAGAATTCTTAAAAAGTAATGTTTTAGAAAATGAAGCTTTTCAAAATTTGCTTCAATACAAAGAAAAAGACATTCATTTAATGGGATTATGCAGCAATGGCGATGTTCATTCTAATATTGACAATATCAAAAAAATATATGAAATTTTAGTTAAAAATGGGTTTAAAAAAATTCATTTTCACGTCATAACTGATGGCCGTGACACTGGTGTCCATGAAGCCTATAAATTTATATTTGAAATTGAGAATTTAATTAATGCTTATAAAGTTGGCGATATTTCCACAATCTGTGGCAGATATTATGCTATGGATAGAGATAATCAGCTTGAAAGAACCAAAATGTATTATGAATTAGTGACGAGAGGCATTGGCGAAGCAACGAACAATATTAAAAGTACGATTCAAAAAAGCTATGAAAAAAATATTACCGACGAATTTTTAAAACCAATAGTTGTAAACAATAATCTAATTAAAAATGGTGATGTCTTATTATGGTTAAATTATAGATTAGATAGATCTAAACAAATATTGAATGCTATAGCAAATCCTAATTTTGATGAATTTAAAACTATAAATTTAAGTGATTTAAAATTATTTAGCTTTTTTGCAATTGATAAAGAAATCCCCTCAATTAATTTTTTGAAAGAATTTACAATTGCAAATCCATTAGGTATTTATTTAGAAAAATTAGGTTTAAATCAAGCTAGAATTGCTGAATCTGAAAAGTTCCCTCATGTCACTTATTATTTTGATGGAGGATTTGAGGGTAAGATTCCTCGTTGTAATCAATATTTGATTCCATCTCCCCAAGTAGCAACATATGATTTAAAGCCGGAAATGAGCGCTGTTGGGGTTACGAAAAAATGTATAGAATGTATGATTCAAGATTATGATTTTATCTTAGTTAATTTTGCTAATCCAGATATGGTTGGTCATACTGGCAATTTTGACGCTGCAGTTAAAGCGTGTATAGCGGTCGACTTATGTTTAGATAAAATTATGGAAAAAGCTGAGGAAAACTTTTATAAAGTAGTAATTTTAGCTGATCATGGTAATGCTGATATTATGATTGATGAAGAAGGAAATAAAGTGACTACACATACATTAAGTAAGGTCCCATTTATTATTGTTGATAAAAATGTTAAGTTAAAGGATACGGGAGATTTAACTATGGTAGCTCCAACCATTTTAGAGTATATGGATATTGCCATTCCTGAAGAAATGAAAGAAACTGAAATTTTATTAAAATAAAATCTTGAATTTTGTTTAAAAATAATATATTTTTATATTAAGGTAGGTAGTGTGAGTTATGGAAAATGAACAAATGAATAGTAATTTTAATCAAAGTGAAAATCAGATTCAAAGAGGGAAAAATTATAAAATTCCTTTAATCGTAATAGGACTTTTAATAATTGTATTAATAGGGGTATTTATATTCTTTAATATTAAAAAGCATGATACTGCTAATATTTATTATACGGTAATCGATAATATGAGCGAATTCTTAACAAACGCCTTAGAAGAAAATAATTTAGTTAACCCTATTGGTTATGAAGGAACAATAAAAACTAATATAAATATTAATGATAGTGATAACGCCGAATTTTATAAAATATTAAATAATTCAACCTTAAGTTTTGATTTGGAAAGAGACATTAATAAAAAAGTTGTTAATTTAAATTTAGGCCTTTTATATAATAATAATAGTATAAATGGAGATTTTTGGCTTAAAAATAATGAAATATATGCGGACTTGAAAGATTTATATAATACCCCATTATTATTATTAAAAGATGAAAGTTTTGACTCGCTATGGGAAGAGAGTGACACCACTGATTTAAAAGGCTTAGTGGAAGAGCTTTCAAAGGAATTAAAAAATAGTTTGAAACAAGAATATTTTAAAACTACTAAAGAATCAATATCTATAAATAATAGTAATGTTAAAGTAATTAAGCATACTTTAAATTTAAATAGTGATAATTTATACCAATTTCAAAAAGACTTACTGGATAATATAGGAAATAATACTACATTAATAAGTATATTATCAACTTTATCTAGTGAAGATGGAGCTACTTTAATTGAAGATGCTAAAGATAACATTGAAAAAGGCTCTTTAAATTTAGAAATTAATGTTTATTTAAATGCCAAAGATGATAATGTTGAAAAAATCGAAATAATTTATAAAGAAAATTCTGACAATGGTATTATAGAATTTATTAAAACTCAAGAAGATAAGTACGAGATTAATATAACTGAAAATGGTAGTTCTCAAAAAATTGGAGAAATATTATTTAATGACAATGAATTTAATTTAAGATTTGACCTTGATGGTGATGAAATTGCAGTAAACTACAAAGATAATAATAATGAAAATAATTTAACAATTACAGCATCTATAGGGGAAGAAAAAGGAAGTTTAACATTAGTTACTAAAGAAAAAGAAGGAAGTTTAAGTGCCGCTTTAATAAATGGCAGTCAGACAGATAGTGATTATTTAAATTTAAAATTAGATATTAATTTTAAAGAAAAAACGATAAATAATGTAACAGAAAGAGATACTTCTAAAGCAAAGAATATAGAGGAATTGGATGATACCGATTATAACGAAATATTAACTAATGCGATGCAAAATCCTTTAATAGTATCAATTATAGGGGAATTTGCTGAAACAGACTATTAAATATTTCATGAAATAATAAAAATGAAAGTAAACAGTACTCAATGTTTACTTTTTTGATGGTTAATTTTACGTCAAAAACAATCCGAAACGTTTACACAAATTTTAAGAAATGTTATACTTAAATCGATAATATAGGGTGGATATGGAATGTATATTGACGGCTTAACAGAATTTGAAAATTTTTTACGAGGAACAAGTAATGTTATGGGAACAGCTAGTCCAAATTCTGCCCCATTACAATATTTAAGTAACGAAAAATATTTAATATTTATAGAAGAAAATTCACCCCAATTTAAAATTGAAGCTTTAAAAGCATCTCGATTTTTATGGGCTGTAAAACTATTAGAGGCAATAACAAATAAATATATACCAATCTATAGTAATAAAGATAATAAATTATTATACACTGAGGCGGAATTCGCTGAATTCCGTCACAAATTAGCAGGTTTAAAAGAATATACTACAGAAAATATGGAGGTATCCGCCAATTTAGATTTCGATGGTTTAAAAGAATTTATTCAATCCTTATCACCAAATGCCCCGAAAATTACAGATGAAAATATTGATAAAGCCATAGAAAAATTAGTAGAAGATAACCGAGCTAAAGTCCAAGAAAAAAGAAAATTAATTGAATCTGAAATTATTAAAGTAATGCATAGCATTGGCTTAAGTGTTACTTTAGGCAACAATTCAGGCGGAGATGTTGAACTTGTTGAAGCGGGATCATCTGCTAGAGGAACAAATTTGCCAGGAGATTATGACTTCGATTATACTGTAAGAATTGATAAAGCCAACCTTGAAAGAGTGAAATCAGCGTTAGAAAAATTAAATGCCCAAGAGCATATTACGGAGACGGCGTACAACAAAGTAAGGTTAAAGGGTGTAAGAATTCCTGGTATGGAGGAAGTAATAGATTTAGATTTTTCTTTGACCCCGCAAAAAGAACGTTATCTAGCAACGGAAGAAGCAGTTACCGAGAAATTAGATAATATTAAAAGTCAAGACCCAGCTAAATATTATAAAGTAGTAGCTAACATAATGTTTGCTAAATATTATTTAAAACAACAAAAAGCATATAAGCCATCTAGAGGATTATCTGCGGCTGAAAGAAGCCAAAACTTTGGAGGATTGGGTGGAGTAGGAATTGAAAATTGGATTTTGCAAAATGGCGGAAGTTTTACTGATGCAGCCGCATCATTTTTAGAACATGCCAAAGGTAAAAACTTTATTGAATTTCAAAAAGACTATGCAATTATGGATTTTGGAAAAAATCATGTCCAAGTAACTAAAGGTAATTTCCCATATGATAACTTCGTAATGAAGAATATGAGAGGCCATGGATATGATCTTATGGTAGAAGCATTAAAAAAATTTGGAAAACCGCTATCTAAGAGAAATTTTAAACTCAAAGAAAAAATTTCCAATTTTAGCGTTTATTTTTTGGGCACTTATTTATTTATGGATACTTTTCCATTTATTTTTCCCCAAAAATTAAAACAAGCTTTTTTAAAACGAATAGCTAGGACTCATCCAACAATAGCTAGTGAATTTTTGTTTGGTTTTGATCATGATATTTCAGATTTATTTTATACACCAGAAATAGTTGATATATTTTACGAAACGATTTTAAATTGTGCAATTTCATCTAAAAGTATACCCCAAAATTTAAGAAAAAACAAATTTTTATTTAAGCGCTTTATCGAACATGATAACTGGCAAGTTTTAGGCGTATTTGGTTCCAATATTTTTGATGAAGAGAATTTACAAGTTCTTGCAGACCATTTAAATATTAATAAAGAAAATTTAAAATCCAAATTGGAGTATTTATTTTCTAAGAACGTGGACATTTTTAAAACTCTAAATTTTAAGATTTTAAAAAACAATGTTATAAGTATGGAGAATTTGCTAATATTTACTTTATATCCTGATATACAAGAAAAAATAATTAATTTAGATAATAAAATGTTAGATTATTTTGATAAAATGGTAAGTGTACTAAATTCGAAAAAATGTGATATAACCGGTATTGTTGAAAATATTCTTAATAATATGGGTAAATATAAAGAGCTATTAACAAATCTACCACTCGATCAACTAAATGTAGAAACTCTTGATAATTTAATATATATCATGCAAAGGCCCAATAATACTTTTAATATAACGGACATAAATGATCTAAGTAAAGAAGGATTAGAGAAAAAAAGAGACGAATACTTTACAAAAGTTGAAACTAATATTGATTTAATGAGTTTGGATACAATAAAGGAAGCCATTTTTGAAAAAAAGTATGGGATAGATTTACAAAAGGCTCAATTTATTTGGGAACGTTATTATTATAATATTAAAGAATTGGAAAAGGCTGGAGTATGTGAAAAGATTATTAATATTTTAAAAGCACTCGATATTATAATTAATGAACAATCACTTAACGAATTAAAAATAATATATAAAGAGTCAGGCAAAGTTATAACAGATTATAATGCAATGTCTTTATTGGAATCAACAATAAGAAATGAATATGCCCAAATGTATAATAAGACATTATATCATGTTAACTCTAAAGATATTACAAAAGATAAAAGATTACAAAATGTAACATATAAGGGTAAAAAAATCCAAATCTATGAAGTAGATGGCGATTTCAATATGCAAGTTCACACTTTAGGAGCATATAGTGGTTGGTCTCGCCCTAAAAATTTCCTAGAAGATTGGAATCAACCTAAAATAGCCTCCCATGGAATTTGCACTAGCTATATTGGCAATAATCAAATAGCTATTGCAAGACCTAAAGGCCCAATTTTAGGCTTTGATCATTATGAAGAAAATTCTTTATTATTATCTTATAATGCCGACTTAGTTTCGAGATCTGCAAATCAAAAATTTTCAACATCAACCCAAATACCAGGTAAAACACTACCGCCTAAGCCAATGATTGATTCTACTAGACATAATCATGATGAAATGGTAATTGATCGATTGATACAAAATCAAAGCACGTTGGTAAAAAGGAAGCCAGACTATGTTGTGTATATAGTAGATGATATAAATGATGATAATAATTTTGATAAGAATAATAAATATTATGAAATGACTTTGCAGGCTGCTGCAGATTTTGGGGTTCCGATTGTTATCGTAGATAGATTAAAATATGCCAAAAGCGAAAAAGAAAAATGTGATAAATTGGAAGAAAAATTTATGGAAACCAAAAGTAGTCTAGCCTTAGAAGAATTATTATTAACATATGCTAATAATGCTGTAGGATGTAGAAAATTTGAAGGTCAAGAAGAAAAAGAATACCATAAAATATTTAGCTCTGAGACAGTTTTAAATTTCTATACCAAAATATATTCGCAGCTTAAAAAGAAATGCGATAATTTAATAAATGGGACGATAGATGAAAAAGAAACTATGTCGCTAGGAGAGAATATTTATACGCTACTAAAATTTTTAAAACACGAAAAAGCAAGTTATGAAGTTTCACGCCAACCCGAAAAGTTAGATTGCCCTATTCCATTAGATGATGCAATAAAAGATACATTTGAATTATATAGCCAATATCGTCAACAATTAGAAATATTGAAATCCAACAACAATAATGTAGTTTTAAGTAATATTATTGCACAACTTAATGAAATGGAACAAAATGGATTGGCAATAAACCCAGAAGCAGAACAAGTATCAAGTGGAAGAACTAGGTGAGGAAGAAATAATGGAACAAATTGACAATAACAAAGATTTAAATAAAGAGAGCTTTCAGAAAACTATCAATTTAAAAGGCGCGACGGGTGAAGAAATATTAAATGCATATAATAAAGCATCAGAAGATACTATAATATTAATGCAATTTTTGGCGGCCTATGAAGACCAAGATGTTGCAGTTAGTAAATACAATGAATATATGAATGCTAAAAAAACCAAAAAATAAAAATTAAAAGCCTTGATTCAACTTAATTTGAATCAAGGCTTTTATATAAATGGGCTTTTAAATTAAATGTCAATAAATTTTATAAAATTTTGTCAAATTTTTAGTTGCAATTCATATAATTAATGTGCTATAATCATATTCGTATGACTGCGATGATATGCGAGGTTGCTGATACGCTAGGAAAAGTTGGTAAATATTTTTCCAAATATTGGGGAATTCGGATGGAGCAAGTCTATACTAGATATAGACGAAAGGAGGACATGGAAAATGTCAAATAGTAAAGTAAGAATCAATTTAAGAGCATACGATCATCGTTTACTTGATGTAGCTGCTGCAAAAATTGTGGAAACTGTAAAAAGAACGGGTGGCGAAGTTTCTGGCCCAGTACCTCTTCCTACTGAAATTGAAAAATTTACAGTATTAAGATCTGTTCACAAATATAAAGATTCTCGTGAACAATTTGAAAGAAGAACTCATAAGAGACTTGTTGATATTAAAAATCCTAGTAAGGAAACAATAGATGCTTTGACTCATTTAGATTTACCGAATGGCGTTGACATCGAAATAAAATTATAATAAAGGAAGGAAATAAAAATGAAAGGAATCTTAGGACGCAAAATTGGAATGACACAAGTATTTACTAAAGATGGTAAATTAATTCCTGTTACTGTAGTATCTTGTGAACCAAATGTTGTAATGCAAGTTAAAACTGTTGATACAGATGGTTATAATGCAATTCAATTAGGCGTATTTGAAAAAAAACAAAATAAGGCTAACAAAGCAGAAGTTGGCCGTGCACAAAAAGCGAATACTACTCCTAAGCGCTTCTTAAAAGAAATTAAGGGAGTTGAAGCAGCATATAATGTTGGCGATAAAATAGGAGTAGATATTTTTGAAGTAGGAGAAGTTGTTGACGTAACCGGTACTTCAAAAGGTAAAGGAACTCAAGGAGTAATCAAAAGACATAATCAATCTCGTGGGCCAATGGGACATGGTTCTCATTATCATAGAGGCCCTGGTTCTTTGGGTACAATGTTACCAAAAAGGGTGTTGAAAGGTAAAAATCTTCCAGGACATATGGGAGTGGAAACAGTAACTATTCAAAATTTAGAGATTATTGAAGTTAATACTGCGGATAATTATATATTGATAAGTGGCAATATTCCAGGTGCTAAAAATTCTTTAGTTTATATTAAAACGGCGGTTAAAAATTCTCGTAAAGCATTGCCAAAAGAGATTTTAACTTATGAAGAAACAGTTGTTGATGAAGTTGTAGAATCTGTAGAAGAAAGTGAAGAAAAAGTTGAAACTGAAAAAATAGATGAAGCAATAAACGAAGAGGAAACTTCTGCAGAAGAAACTAAAGTAGAAACTCCGGAAGAAAGCAAATAGGCTTTAGAAAGGAAATTTTATGACAAAGATAAGTGTTAAAAATATAAAAGGTGAGTCTATTAAAGATATTACCCTTGAAGCAAAAGTTTGGAATATTGAAGTTAATGACGATGCTTTGAAGAAAATGATTCGTTTACAATTAGATAGCATGCGTCAAGGTACAAGAAAAACAAAATCTAGAGCAGAAGTATCTGGTGGTGGTAGAAAGCCATGGAAGCAAAAAGATACTGGTAGAGCTCGTCAAGGAAGCATTCGCGCTACACAATGGCGTGGGGGCGGAATAGCCTTTGGTGTTAATCCTCGTAATTATGCTTTTAAAATTAATAGAAAAGAAAGAGTTCTGGCTCTTAAAACAGCTTTAACATATAAAGCTAAAGAAAAAGCTTTAGTTGTTATTGATAATATAAAATTAGATACATTAAAGACAAAAGAAATTACAAAGATATTAGAGACTTTAAAATTAGAAGGCAAAATATTATTTGTAACTAAAGAAGAAAATGAAAATTTATATATGGCTACAAGAAATTTAGGCAATGTTCTAGTTCTTATGGCGGAAGAAATTAACTGTTATGATATTGTTAATGCCGACGTATTAGTAGTGGAAGAAGAAGCAGTTAAGACAATAGAGGAGGTGCTTAAATAATGAAACATTATAGTGATATTATTATAGCGCCAGTTATTACTGAAAAATCTATGGCAGAAAGACAAAATAATGTTTATACATTTAAAGTAGCCAAAACTGCTACCAAAGATGAAATTAAATTTGCTGTAGAAGAAGCCTTTAAAGTTAGTGTTAAAAAGGTTAATACATTAAATACAAAATCAAAAAAACGTAGAGTGGGAAGATATGCAGGAACAACAAAGACTTATAAAAAAGCCATTGTAACTCTTGCTGAAGGCTCTCAAATAGATTTATAGGAGGAATTATAAATGGCAATAAAACATTTTAGACCAACAACAAATGGTCGCAGAGGAATGACTACTCTTCAAAATGAAGAAATTACTATAAAGAATAATCCTACTAAATCATTAGTTAGAAAAGTAAAGAAAACTGGTGGAAGAAATAATCAAGGTAAATTAACCGTTCGCCATATTGGTGGAGGAGCAACTAAAAAATATCGTGTTATTGATTATAAGAGAAATAAAATTGGTATTACAGGTCGTGTAGCAACAATTGAATACGATCCTAACAGAAATGCTAATATTGCATTAATTAATTATCGTGATGGAGAAAAGCGCTACATAATAGCTCCAAACGGATTAAAAGTTAATATGATTATTGAAAATGGCGAAAATGCTGATATTAAAGTGGGTAACTCTTTACCACTTCAAAATATTCCAGTAGGAACTATGGTTCATTGTATTGAATTAAAACCAGGAAAAGGCGCAGAATTATGTCGGGCTGCTGGTAGTAGCGCTCAAATTCTTGGCCGTGATGGTAAATATGTTATTGTTCGTTTACAATCAGGCGAAACAAGAAAGATACTTGGAACATGTGTAGCAACTATTGGTGTAGTTGGTAATGAAGATGCAAACTTGGTTAATTTAGGAAAAGCTGGGCGCAAAAGACATATGGGAATTAGACCTACTAATAGAGGTAGTGTAATGAATCCAAATGACCATCCTCATGGTGGTGGAGAAGGACGTGCTCCAGTTGGTCGAAAGAGTCCAATGACTCCTTGGGGTAAACCAGCCCTTGGTCATAAAACTCGTAAGACTAAAAAAGCTTCTGACAAATTAATTATCAGTAGAAAGAACAAATAGGAGGATAATATGGCAAGAAGTTTAAAAAAAGGACCTTATATTGAACAATCTTTATTAAATAAGGTGCAAAAATTAAATTCAGAAAATAAAAAAACAGTTATTAAAACTTGGTCAAGAAGAAGTACAATTTATCCCGATTTTGTAGGGCATACAATTGCAGTTCATAATGGCAAAGATTTTATTCCTGTTTATATAACTGAAGAAATGGTTGGTCATAAGCTTGGCGAATTTTCTCAAACTCGTAAGTTTACTGGTCATGCAGGAGGAGGAAATAAATAATGGAAGCTTATGCAATACATAAAGGCGCAATAATTAAACCTCGTCTTGCTCGTATGACAATGGATTTAATAAGAGGAAAAGATGTTAAAACTGCAAGAAACATTCTTGAAACAACTAATACTAAAGCTAGTAGATTAATTATTAAAGTTTTAAATTCTGCAGTAGCTAATGCTGTTAATAATAATGGCGCAAAAGAAGATGAATTGGTAATTAAGGAATGCTTTGTAAATCCTGGCCGAGTTCTTAAAAGAATTCAATTTGCAAGTCGTGCTAATGTTGATAGACATGATAAGAGAACAAGCCATATTAAAGTAGTAGTAACTGATAATAAAGTTATGGAAGGAAGTGCTGAATAATGGGACAAAAGGTTAATCCAGTCGGATATCGTTTAGGTATTAATAAAGATTGGGAATCACGTTGGTATGCTAAAAAAGATTATGCTGATAATTTAAATAAAGATTTAAAAATTCGTGATTATATTTTAAGTAGTCTTAAAGATGCAGCTATTTCATCTGTAATTATTGAAAGAAAGAAAAATAGAGTTGACGTAATTATTAGAACAGCCAAACCAGGTGTAATTATAGGCCGTGGTGGAGAAGACATTGAAAAATTACGTAAAAAAGTTTCAAAGCTTGTTAATGAAGAAGTGTTTATTAACATTATTGAAGAAAAAAATCCAAATTTAAATGCTAAATTAGTAGCAGATAATATTGCAATGCAAATAGAAAATAGAGCACCTTTTAGAGCAGCTCAAAAAAGAGCTATTAGAGATACAATGAAAGCTGGTGCGAAAGGAATTAAAACTTTAGTATCAGGAAGATTAAATGGTGTTGAAATGGCACGTAGTGAAGGATATACCGAAGGAACTGTGCCTCTTCATACAATAAGAGCAGACATTGATTATGCTCAAAGCGAAGCTAATACAACTTATGGAAAAATTGGGGTTAAGGTATGGATTTATAAAGATGAAATTCTACCTGCTAAAAAGATAGACAAAAAGGAGGCGACTTCAAATGTTGATGCCAAAAAGGACTAAATATAGAAAGTCGCATAGATTAACATATGATGGTCATGCAAAAGGAAATACAACTCTTACTAAAGGTGATTTTGGTTTAGTTGCTTTAGAAGGAGCTTGGATATCAGCGCGCCAAATTGAAGCCGCTCGTATTGCAATGACTCGTTATATGAAACGTGGTGGAAAAGTATTTATTAATATTTTCCCACATTTACCTTTAACTAAAAAACCTTTAGAAACACGTCAAGGAAAAGGTAAAGGTGCGGTAGAACAATATGTCGCAGTAGTTAAAGAAGGAAAAATTATGTTTGAAATAAGTGAAGTTGATGAAGCTGTAGCAAGAGAAGCATTAAGACTTGCATCACATAAACTTCCAATCAAATGTAAATTTGTTAAAAGGGACGGTGAATAAAAGTGGATATTAAAGAAATTAGAAAATTAACAGATGCCGATTTAAAAAATAAAATCAAAGAAACTAAAGAAGAATTATTCACTAAAAGAATGCAACAAGCAAGTGGTACATTAGAACATCCAACAGAGTTAAGAGCTTTAAGAAAAACTGTTGCAAAAATGAAAACTGTTCTTAGAGAAAGAGAATTAGACGGAGGTAATAAATAATGGCTAAAAGAGTACAAGAATTAGTAGGTAAAGTAGTAAGTGATAAAAGCGAAAAAACTATAACTGTTTTAGTAGAGACTTACAAACGTCATCCTCTTTATAATAAACGTGTTAAATATTCTAAGAAATATCATGCACATGATGAAAAAAATGAAGCTAAAATAGGAGATACAGTTAAAATAAGATTAACAAAACCAATATCTAAATTAAAAAGATATGAGTTAGTGGAGATCTTAGAAAAAGCTGTTATTCTTTAGGAGGTATAACTTATGGTAATGCAAGAAACAAGATTAAAAGTTGCTGACAATACCGGAGCCCGTGAGCTTTTAGTAATAAAAGTTATGGGCGGAAGCAAAGTTAAAAGCGGAAATATTGGCGACGTAGTAGTTGGAACAGTTAAAAAGGCAATTCCAAATAGTAATATGCCTAAAGGAAAAGTAGTAAAGGCAGTAATAGTTAGAACTGTAGAAGGTGTTCGTCGTGCTGATGGTTCTTATATTAAATTTGATGATAATGCTTGCGTATTAATAAAAGATGATAAATCTCCAATTGGTACAAGAGTATTAGGACCTGTTGCTAGAGAATTAAGAGAAAAAGATTATATGAAAATTGTTTCCCTAGCTCCTGAGGTATTGTAGGAGGAAATATGAAGATAAAAGTAAATGATAATGTTCAAGTTCTAACTGGAAAAGATAAAGGAAAAACAGGTAAAGTAATCAAAACTTTGAAAGCTGAAAATAAAATTATTGTTGAAGGAATCAATATTTCCAAAAGACATTCAAAACCAAGAACTAATAATGATAAGGGTGGTATTTTTGATATTGAAATGCCAATCCATGTATCAAATGTAAAATTAATAAAAGATAATAAACCAGAAAAGAAAGAAACCAAAAAAGTAGAAAAAGTAAAAAAGGTAGATTCTGAAGAAAAAACAGCGAAGAAGTCTACAAAGAAAGCTAGTAAGTAGGTGAATTTATGAGTAATTTTAAAGAATTATATGAATCAAAAATAAAAGCTGATTTAATGAAAGAATTCCATTATAAAAGTGTAATGCAAGTACCTAAAATTGAAAAAATAGTTATTAATATGGGTGTTGGCGAAGGATCACATGATGTAAAATTCATTGAAGCAGCTCAAAAAGATTTAGAAACAATAGCTGGCCAAAAAGCTGTTGTAACTAAGGCTCGTAAATCAATTGCTGGTTTTAAATTAAGAGAAGGACAACCTGTTGGTGTAAAAGTAACATTAAGAGGCGAAAACATGTATAATTTTATGGAAAAATTAATAAAAGTAGGATTACCAAGAGTTAGAGATTTCCGTGGTGTATCAAATCATGCTTTTGATGGAAAAGGAAACTATACTTTAGGTATAAAAGAACAATTAATTTTCCCTGAAATTGAATATGATAATGTTTATAAAATTCGTGGTATGGATATTGTATTTGTTACCACAGCAAAGAGTAATGATGAAGCTCATGCATTACTAAAGGCATTTGGAATGCCATTTAAAGGTTAGGTGTTATTATGGCTAAGAAAAGTATGATCATAAAAAATCAAAGAAAGCAAAAGTTTTCAACAAGGGAATATACAAGATGTGAAAGATGTGGAAGACCACACGCTGTATTAAGTAAATTTAAATTATGCCGTATTTGTTTTAGAGAACTTGCAAATAAAGGCCAAATACCTGGCGTAAAGAAATCTAGTTGGTAAAAGGGAGGAACAATATGTTTGTACAAGATAAAATAGCAGATATGTTAACTCGTATACGTAATGCAAATATTATGAAATATCAAACAGTTGAAGTAATTGGTACTAAAATGACTTTAGGTATTGCAGAAATATTAAAACGTGAAGGTTATATAGAAGATTTTAATTATGAAAAATGTACTCAAGGTGATAAATTAACTTTAACACTTAAATATGGTAATAAAAAAGAAAGAGTTATTACTGGTCTTAAAAGAATAAGTAAATCTGGCTTACGAGTATATGCAAAAGCTGATGAAGTTCCTCGTGTTCTAAACGGCTTAGGTATTGCAATAATTTCTACTTCTAAAGGTTTAATGACTGATAAAGAAGCTAGAAAAGCTAAGTTAGGAGGCGAAGTCCTTGCCTATATTTGGTAAGTAATTATGAGTAGAATCGGAGAAAGAAATTTAGTTATTCCAGAAGGTGTTACTGTTTCAAAAGAAGAAAATACTTTATTAGTTAAGGGATCTAAAGGTGAATTAACTTTAAATATTAATCCTTTAATTGAAGTAGTAATTACCGATGGAAATATTAAAACTAAGCAAAAAAACGAATCAAAAAGAGCAAATGTAATGCAAGGTACTACTAACTCTTTAATCAAAAGTATGTTAGAAGGTGTCTCTAAAGGATTTGAAAAAGGCTTGGAAGCAGTTGGTGTTGGTTACAGATTTAATGTTCAAGGAAATAAAATAGTTATTAGTGCTGGTTTTTCTCATCCTGTGGAAATCGTTGTTCCCGAGGGATTAAAAGCTGAGCTTATTAGTAATACTGAACTTACTATCAAAGGTATTGATAAACAAAAAGTTTCAGAATTTGCTGCCAACATTAGAAAAGTAAGAGAACCAGAACCTTATAAAGGTAAAGGTATTCGTTATAAAGGCGAAATTGTTCGTCGTAAAGAGGGAAAGAAAGCGGCTTAAGGAGGTAAAATATGATAAGAAAAGAATCTAAAAATGATCTTCGTCAAATAAGACATAAAAGAGTAAGAAAAAATATCAGTGGTACTAAAGAAACCCCAAGATTGAATGTATTTAGATCAAATTCTGAAATATATGCTCAAGTCATAGATGATACAACTGGTACAACTTTAGTCTCATCTTCAAGTCGTAGTTTAAAACTTGCAAATGGTGGTAATATTGATGCTGCTAAATTAGTAGGTAAAGATATTGCAGAAAAATGTAAAAAGGCCAAAATTGCCAAAGTAGTTTTTGACCGTGGTGGATACTTATATCATGGTCGGGTAAGCGCTCTAGCAGATGCTGCTAGAGAAGCAGGATTAGAGATATAGGGAGGAAATATGGACAAAAAAGTTGTTAACAGAAAAAATAATGATGCTAAGAAAAATTTATTGGAAGAAAAAGTAATCGCCATATCAAAGGTAACAAAAGTTACTAAAGGTGGTAGACATTTTCGTTTTAAAGCAGATGTAGCTGTTGGTAACCGTAAAGGTTTAATTGGAATCGGTACAGGAAAAGCCAATGAAGTTTCAGAAGCAATAAAAAAAGCAATACAAGCTGCTAATAAAAATGTTAATAAAATATCTTTAATCGATAATAGGACTATACCACATGATGAAACAGCAAAGGTTGGTAGAAGTGTAGTTTTAATTAAGCCTGCTAAAGAAGGACGCGGTATTATTGCTGGAGGAGCAGCTAGAGCAGTATTAGAACTTGCTGGTGTCAAAGATATAGTAGCTAAAAGCTTAGGAGCAAATACCCAAATTAATGTAGCTAAAGCTACTTTAAAAGCTCTAAAAAGTCAAAAAACTCCAGAACACATTGCAGCCCTTCGTGGCAAAAAGGTGGAGGAATTATAATATGAAGTTAGAAAATTTACCAAAATCTAAAGAAACAAAAACAATAAAAAGAGTTGGAAGGGGACCAGGAAGTGGAATGGGTAAGACTTCTACCCGTGGAGAAAAAGGCCAAAAGGCTAGAAGTGGTGCATCTATTCCAGCTTGGTTTCAAGGTGGACAATCTCCTTTATATAGAAGATTACCAAAAAGAGGATTTAATAACAAAAGATTTAGATGTGAATTTGCAACAATTAATTTAAATGATTTAAGTAAATTCTTTAAAGATGGTGATGTTGTTACACCAGAAATATTGAAAGAAAGAGGAATTATTAAAAAGAGTTTGTGTGGTATTAAAGTTTTAGCTAATGGAAATTTAGATAAAAAATTAACTATTAAAGCACAAAGATTTTCTTCAAAGGCTGTTACTAAAATTGAAGAAGCCGGTGGCAAAGCTGAGGTGATTTAGATGTTTCGTGGGTTTTCCCAACTTTTCAGCAAATCTAATAAAGATTTAAGAAAAAGAATATATTTTACATTAGCCTGTTTGGGTCTATTCTGTTTAGGTACAACAATTACCATTCCTTGGGCATCTAGAATATATCAAGAACTTGGATTTCTAGAAATTTTTAACTTAATGAGTGGTGGTGGATTACAAAACTTTTCCATCTTTGCATTAGGAGTTTCGCCATATATTACGGCTTCCATTATTACAGAATTATTGCAAATGGACATTATTCCTTATTTTAAAGAGTTAAAAGATGAGGGATACACAGGTCGTCAAAAAATAAATAAAATAACAAGATATTTAGCTATTTTATTTGGATTTGTTCAAGCCTATGCCTTATGTTTATTCTATATGCAAGGTTTAAGTACAATGGAAATAATTAAAACTTCATTAGTAATGACTGCTGGAACCGCCTTTTGTTTATGGTTAGGAGATCAGATTACTAAAAAAGGAATTGGTAATGGAACTTCAATGATAATTTTAGCTGGTATTTTATTCAGCATGCCAAGAATATTTACCGGAGCTTATAATACCTTTATAAATGGTTCATATGAATTAATGATGGGAATTATATTATTTATAATATTTATTTTAGTTTATTTATTGATTTTAGTAGGTATTATATACATCCAATTAGCAGAAAGAAGAATTCCTATTCAATATGCTAATAGAACTACTAGTGCATATGGAGCAGAACAAAGTTATTTGCCAATAAAATTAAATTCTGCCGGAGTTATTCCCGTAATATTCGCGCAAATATTATTAACTGTACCATCTACAATTGTAGCCCTTTTAAAAAATGAAAGCGCTATGAATTTTATAAATAAATATATTGTATATACATCTAATACTGGGATGATACTTTATATGGTATTAATATTATTCTTTGGTTATTTCTATACATTCATGATAATGAACCCTGAAGAAATGAGTAAAAACCTAAATGAAAGAGGCGGATATATTCCGGGGATAAGACCAGGAAATGATACATCTAAATATATTAGTAATTCAATTAGTAAATTATCTATTGTAGGAAATATATTTTTAATGATTATTGCCATTCTTCCTGTTTTAGTTAGCAAATTTACAAATTTGCCATCAACTGTTACATTTGGAGGAACTGGTTTAATTATAGTTGTTGGAGTTGCTATTGAAACATACAAGCAACTTGAAAGTAGCTTATTAGCAAGAAGCTACAAGGAAAAGAGAAAAAGGATTAGATAATGAAAAATGTAATTTTTATTGCTCCACCTTCTTCTGGTAAAGGGACTCAAAGTGAAAAATTAGTTGAAATAGGTTATAAACATATTTCAACAGGTGATATGCTTAGAGAAGAAATTGCCAAAGGAAGCGAAATTGGTCTAAAAATAAACGAAATAATTACTGCGGGACATTTAGTAGATGATGAAATTGTATTTAGATTAATTAAAGCTAAATTGCAAAATAATAAGGAACCATTTATATTAGATGGGTTTCCAAGAACTTTAAATCAAGCAAAAATGTTAGATGAATTATTTAAAGAATTAAATATTCAAAATTATGAGGTTATTTATCTTGATATCAGTTTAGAGGAAGCATTAAAAAGAGCATTAGGTCGTCTAACCTGTTCTTGTGGTGCATCTTACAATATGTATTATGAAAACCTTAAACCTAAAACAAATAATATATGTGATAAATGTGGAAAAGAATTAATGAAAAGAACAGATGATAATGAAGAATCATTTAAAATAAGATTTAATACTTTTTTAGAAAATATTGATCCAATAAAAGAATATTATAAAGAAAAAAATAAAATGCATATTGTAGATACATCTATGAAATTAGATATGATAACAGAGAAAATTAAGGAAATTTTAAAATGATTAGTATAAAAAGTGATAGAGAAATTGAATTAATGAAACATGCTGGATATATCAATTATTTGACTCATCAAGAAGTAGCTAAAAATATTAAGCCTGGTATATCTACAAAGGCTTTAAACGATATAGCTCACCAATTTATTTTGGCTCATGATTGTAAACCTTCTTTTTTAAATTTTGAAGGTTATCCAGCAAGTATCTGTGTATCTATAAATGATGAAGTAGTTCATGGAATTCCTTCAAAAAGAAAAATTAAAGAGGGAGATATAGTATCAGTTGATATTGGCGTTGAATATAAAGGATATCATTCAGATTCAGCTAATACATATATTGTTGGAAAAGTTCCTAAAGAAGTAGAAGATTTAGTTGAAAATACCAAAAAATCCTTATATGAGGGCTTGAGTGTTATTAAAGATGGTGCTAAAATAAGTGACATTGGAAGCAAAATAGAAAATTTTGCTAAGGCCAACCATCTTGGAGTTGTTAGAGAATTAGTTGGTCATGGGGTTGGAACTAGTGTTCATGAAGATCCTAATGTTCCCAATTATTTTACTAAAGACCCGACAAGATTAAAAGCTGGCATGGTTATAGCTGTAGAACCAATGCTAAATTTAGGCAGCAGGCACATATATATGGAAAATAACGATTGGACAATTAAAACTGAAGATGGGTTACCTAGTGCCCACTTTGAACATACTATACTAGTAACAAAAGATGGATATGTTATATTAACAAAAGCTTAAATAGGAGAGTGAGAAATTTTGGCAGATTCCAATAAATTCAAAAACAAAAAAATAGCAGAATCAAAAAAAGATGATAAAATTGAAGTTGAAGGCAAAGTCATTGAAGTTCTAAAAGGCTCTGATTATTTAGTCGAACTTGCTAATGGCCATACTGTAAAAGCCTACGTTTCTGGTAAAATGCGCATTAATATGATACGTATTTTACCGGGTGATACCGTTACAGTACAATTGTCGCCTTACGACTTAACACGTGGGATAATTACATGGAATAAAAGATAGGAGAGTATTTATGAAAGTTAGACCATCAGTAAAGAAAATATGCAAAAAATGTAAAATTATAAGAAGAAATGGAAAAGTTATGGTTATTTGTGATAACCCTAAACACAAACAAGTACAAGGTTAGGAGGATAAAATGGCAAGAATTAAAAATATTGATTTACCAAATGAAAAACATACTTGTATAGGACTTACTGCAATTTATGGAATTGGTCGTCCCCTTGCAAAAACTATTTGTAAGGATGCTGGCGTAGAGCCATCAAAGAAAATAAAAGATTTAACTGAAGAAGAAATTATCAAGTTACGTAAAGAAGTCGATAAATATGTTGTCGAAGGTGATTTACGTAGAGATGTTCAAATGAATATTAAGAATAAAATGGAAATAAATTGTTATCAAGGAATAAGACACAAAAAAGGATTACCTGTAAGAGGTCAAAGAACTAATAGAAATGCTAAAACTCGTAAGGGTAAAGGTAAAGTTGTCGCTAATAAGAAAAAGGTTGGAAAGTAGAGGTTAACTTATGGCATATAATAGAAGAAAAAGAAAAATTAAAAAGAATATTCCAGAAGCTGAGGCTCATATTCAATCAACATATAATAATACAATTGTTACTATTTCCGATAAAGACGGAAATGCAATAGCTTGGTCTAGCGCTGGAAGAATTGGTTATTTAGGTAGTAAGAAAAAAACTCCTTATGCTGCTGGTTTAACAGCTGAAGCAGCTGCCTCTGCCGCAATAGAGCAAGGAGTTAAAAAAGTAGAAGTACATGTAAAAGGATTAGGACCTGGAAGAGAAAATGCTATTAGATCCTTACAAACAGCTGGTTTGGAAGTAACTAGTATAATAGATGAAACTCCAGTTCCACATAATGGATGTCGTCCACCAAAGAGACCAAGAAATTAAACTAAAGAAAGGAATATTGTATGATGATAAAATTTGATAAACCTGAATATAAAATTACTGATTACATCGAAAGTATTCATTTTGGCAGATTTGAATTAGAACCATTAGAAAGAGGATTTGGTACTACTATAGGTAATGCTTTAAGAAGAGTAATGTTATCAAGCTTGCCTGGAAGTGCTGTTACCAGTATTAAAATAGAAGGCGTTTTACATGAATTTCAAAAAATTGAAGGAATTGTAGAAGATGTAACCGCAATTGTTTTGGCTGTCAAAAATTTAGTTGTTAAAAATCATTCTAATGATAAAAAAGTTATAAGATTATATTGTGATCAAGAAGGCCCAGTTACCGCTGGCATGATTGAACATGATGCTGATATTGAAATTATTAATGAAGATTTAGTAATTTGTAATTTAGTAAAAAATGGTAAAATCGATATGGAAATGACTGTAGAAAATGGTCGTGGTTATGTTGATTCAAAAGAAAATAAGAAGAGATTAGAAGATGCTAAAGTTGGTACTATAGCAATAGATTCTTCTTATTCACCAATTGAACTTGTACAATATGAAGTAGTAGATACTCGTGTTGGTCAAAATGAAAATTATGATAAATTAATAATGGAAATTACGACAAATGGTAGCATGAATCCTGAAGAAGCAATGGCTCTTGCAGCAAAGATATTAGTTGAACATTTTAATATAGTAGCAGACATTAATTCTATTAGTGATTTTTCAGGATTAATGCAAGAAAAGAAAGTAGATACTATTACCAAAACTTTGGAAACCCCAATTGAAGAAGTAGAATTCAGTGTTAGAGCATATAATTGTTTGAAAAGAGCTGGCATACATACAGTTCAAGATTTAGTTGATAAAAGAGAAGTAGAAGTTACTAAAATTAGAAACTTAGGTAAAAAGAGTCTTAAAGAGGTTCTTGACAAAGTTGCTGATTTAGGACTTTCATTTAAGGAGTAATGGATTATGGCATATAGAAAATTAGGAAGAGAAACAAGAATTAGAAGAAGCATTTTAGCAGGATTAACTAAAGATGTTATAATGCATGAATCTGTTGTAACTACAGAGGCTAGAGCTAAAGAAGTTAGAAAATTTGTTGATAAAATGATTACTTATGGAAAAAGAGGAACATTAGTATCTCGCCGTAAGGCATTAGCTTTTTTACACAATGATAAAGAAGTTGTTAATAAAATATTTAATGAATTAGCTTCTAAATATGAAAATCGTAATGGTGGTTATACTAGAATCATTAAAATGTCTGAACGCCGTGGCGATGATGCTTTAGAAGTTAGAATTGAATTAATTTAACAAATATTAGACTGTTAGCCAAAATATAACAGTCTTTTAATTCTTAAAAATTAATATAATATTTTCGGAGAGGGGGACATATGCAAAGCGAATATCTATTAAATTATGCAGATTATAAAAATAAGATTTTTTATCTAGAAGAATATCTGTATGAAGTTGGTAGTCAGGACGCGGCCAAAGCTCATCAAGCTTATCTTCATATATTGGATGTTGCTAGAAAAAAAGGTTTTAAAGTATTGGGCGTTTGGCGCAATCCGGAAGATCCAAAATCAGTGGTAACATTTGATATTAAAGAATCAAATATTGGAGAAACAAAATATTTTATGGAAAGATAATTTAAGAAAGAATTAATTTTCTTTCTTTTTTTTCTATCTTAAATTCTATTTATATGTTAAAATATTATTTAGTAGAAATAAAATTAGAGGTGTATTATGGCTAAAGTGATTTCATTAGTTAATCAAAAAGGAGGAGTAGGCAAAACTACTACAAGTATTAATCTTGCAGCGGCTTTAGGTAAGGAAGGTAAAAAAGTTTTATTAATAGATTTAGATCCCCAAAGCAATGCCACAACTGGACTTGGTTTAAATTCTAATGATTTTGAGCATGATATTTATGAAGTTATAACAAATAAATGTAATATAGAAGCGGCAATAAAAAAAACGCCATTTGATAATTTGGCTATAATTCCCTCTACATTAAATTTAGCTGGTGTTGATGTAGAATTTGTAAAAAAAATGTTAGAAGACCAAAACTTTCATCAAAATGAGCAATTAAAAAATGCCATCAATTCTATCAGACATATTTTTGATTATATTATTATAGATTGTCAACCATCATTAGGATTAGGAACAATGAATGCTTTAGTGGCTAGTGATTCAGTGATTATTCCCGTACAATGTGAGTTTTTTGCGTTGGAAGGAATTACCCAATTATTAAATTCTATTATAATGGTTCAATCTAGTATGAATCCAACTCTAAGAATAGAAGGAGTTTTATTGACTATGTTAGATGGTCGAACCAATATTGGTTTGGAAGTAATAGAAGAAATAAGAAAATATTTTAAAGATAAGGTATTCAACACTATTATTCCTCGATTAGTAAGATTAGTTGAGGCCCCATCCCATGGAAAGCCAATAAATGAATATGATCCAACTAGTAGAGCGACTGAAGCATATAAAAACTTAGCAAAGGAAGTGATTAGTAGAAATGGAGACTAAAAAGAAAGCGCTAGGTAGAGGCTTAGAACAACTTTTTACCAATAATGTTATCGATTTTGATAATTTTGAAAAAGAAATTGTAACTGAAAATAAAAATGATGTAGTTTTAATAAAACTAGCTGATATAAGGAGTAATCCTTATCAACCAAGAACAAATTTTAATGAAGACAGTTTAAAAGAATTGGCTACTTCAATAAAAGAATATGGAATAGTCCAACCCATAATTGTAAAAAGAAGTATAAAAGGATATGAGTTAATTGCTGGTGAACGTCGATGCAAAGCCTCTAAGATGGCAGGATTAACAGAAATTCCAGCTATTATCAAAGATTTTACAGACCAAGAAATGATGGAAATCGCCTTAATAGAAAATATCCAAAGGGAAGACTTGAATCCAATAGATGAAGCCAAAAGTATTATGAATATTATTAAATTGAGAGGGTTTACTCAAGAAGAATTTGCAAACAAATTTGGTAAAAGTAGAAGTTATGTTACCAATCTTTTAGGTTTGTTAAATCTTCCTCAAAATGTTCAAAACATGGTCATTAATAAAGAAATATCGGCTTCGCATGCTCGGGCCTTAAGTAAATTAGAAGATGCAAATAAAATAGAAGAATTAGCTCAAAAAATTGTCAAAGAAAAGCTTAACGTGCGCGATATAGAGCATATATTAAATGATCAAGACATGATTAAAAGAAAGCCGATTAATATATCTAATATAGATCCTAAACTTCACATGTATGAAGATATAATTAGTGATAAAATCGGCAATAAAGTTAAAATTAATAAGAATAAAATTGAAATAACTTTTGACTCTGTAAAAGATTTAGAAAGAATAATGGAAATCTTAAATATATCTATTGGAGATGATTGATTATGGATAAATCATTTAATTTAAATGATCAAGTGATTATGAAAAAGCAACATGCCTGTGGTACTAATTTATGGGTTATTACGAGAATGGGAGTTGACATTAAAATTAAATGTGTGAATTGTGGTCGAGAAATTATGATGGATAGATTGGAATTTCAGAAAAAAATGAAGAAGGTGCAAAATGCCAAGATTGAAGAAAAAAAATAAACAAAATATGCATCCCTTAATGACTTATATTTTACTAATTGTAATTGTTATTATAATAAGTGGATTTTTAAGTTTATTAGATGCTCAAGCAACATATTATAGAGTAAATAGCATTACGTTTGATTTGAATCCAGTAACCGAAATTGTCAAATCGTTATTTAATTTAAGCGGGATAAAATATATTTTTACTAGTACTGTTGCTAATTTCGCCAATTTTACGGTCTTGTCCAACTTAATAATCCTATTAATGGGTATTAGTATAATGGATAAGAGTGGTTTTTTACAAACTGCTATAACTTTAACTACTAAAAAATTAAAAAAGACTACTGTAACTTTTATATTTGTACTAATTTGTGTTTTATCTAGTGTATTTGGCGATTTATCTTATTTAATCTTTATCCCATTAGGAGCTTTACTATTTTATTATGGTAAACGTAATCCTGCTATTGGAATAATTGCTTCATTTGCGGCTCTTTCTTGTGGTAGTGCAATCAATGTTATTTTTACCAGCATGGATTCCAGTTTGAAGAATTATACTTTATTAGCAGCTCAAACTTTAAATATTAATTATGATTTCTCTAATTACGCTTTTATAATTATAATGTTAATTGCTGTACTGATAGTTTCCACTCTAATAACGTTTGTTACCGAAAATATTATAGTTAAAAAATTGCCTAAATATGAATTTACTGAGACAGAACTTATAGAAGATATTGTCACTAAAGATGAGCAAAAAGGGATGGTATATGCTTGTAGTAGCGCTTTAATTTATTTGTTAATTTTTATTTATAGTATTATTCCAGGGCTTCCGCTTAGTGGAGCTTTACTCGACAATAGTCAAAGCGCCTATATTGATAAACTATTTAGTGTTAATTCATTTTTCAGTAATGGCTTTGTTTTTGTGGTTACGATGCTTTTGATTATTTTAGGATTATTCTATGGTATTGGAGTTAAATCAATCAAAAATCATAAAGATTTTTTTGATAATTTAGGTCATTCTTTAGATGGTATAGGTAATGTTTTAGTTATGATATTTTTAGCATCAATGTTTATTAGTATTTTTAAACAAACAAATATAGGCAATGTGGTAGTAGCTGCAATAGGAGATTTTATTGCCAATAGTAATTTTACGGGATTACCATTAATTATATTGATATTTATTGGAACGGCCCTTTCTACTATATTTGTACCATCAAGTTTAATGAGATGGAGTATTCTATCAACGTCAATTGTGCCTATCGTAATGCACTCAGAAATGACTCCGGAATTTGCCCAAATTATATTCCGATTTGCTGAAGCTAGTACTATGAATATAACTCCAGTTTTAGCTTATTTCATTGTTTATTTGGCTTTCTTAGAGAAATATAATCAAGGGGAAAATAAAATTAGATTAATAGAGTCAATTAAATATCAAATACCATATACCATTATAATTGGTTTAACGTTAATAATTATTTGCGTTTTATGGTATATTATTGGAATCCCATTAGGAATCAATTCATTTCCAACAATGGGATAGGAGGTTTGGAAAATGAGTTTAAAAGCAGGAATAGTCGGTCTTCCAAATGTGGGAAAATCAACTTTATTTAATGCTATTACTAAAAAACATATTTTAGCAGCAAATTATCCTTTTGCAACAATTGAGCCCAATGTGGGAGTTGTAACAGTACCGGATACACGCCTGGATTATTTAGTAAGTCTTTATAATCCTAAAAGTATTGTGCCAACAACATTTGAGTTTATAGACATTGCCGGTTTAGTTAGTGGAGCTAGCCAAGGCGAAGGATTAGGTAATAAATTTTTATCTCATATAAGAGAAGTTGATTCTATTGTAGAAGTTGTAAGATGTTTTGATGATGAAAATATTACTCATGTAGCGGGTAAAACAGATCCTATCAGAGATGTAGAAATAATTAATACTGAACTAATATTAGCCGATTTAGAAATTGCTTCAAATAGATTAGGAAAAATAGAAAAGAAAGCAGAAACTACAAAAGATAAAGAATCAATTAAAGAAGTAACCGTATTAAGAAAAATAAAAGATAATTTAGAAAAAAGCATTCCAATTAGATTGATAGATTTTGATGAAGATGAATTATTAATTATTAAAAATTTTAATTTTATCACTCAAAAAAAATTAATCTATGTAGCCAATGTAGATGAAATGGCAGCCTCTATTGGAGATAATGAATATTCCTTAAAATTAAAAGAATTGGCTTTTAAAGAAAAATCTAGTGTAGTTGTTATGTGTGCTAAGCTGGAGAGCGAATTGGCCGATTTAGAAGATTCTGAAAAGAAAAAATTTTTACAAGATTTAGGAATAACTAATAGTGGCCTTGATAAATTAATATTTGCTACATATGATTTACTTGGTTTAGCAACTTTTTTCACTAGTGGTACTGATGAGTGCCGAGCTTGGACTTTTAAAAAGGGAATGAAGGCTCCAGAATGTGCAGGCATTATTCATAGTGATTTCGAAAAAGGCTTTATTAAAGCGGAAGTTATGAGTTACAATGATTTAGAAAATTTAGGAAGCGAACTAAAAGTAAAAGAAACCGGCAAATTACGATTAGAAGGTAAAGACTATTTAATGCAAGATGGCGATATAGTTTATTTTCGATTTAATGTATAAAGGAGAAAGTTATGGAAGAAACATATGAAAATATAATTGATCAAATTGTAGAAATAATTAATATTAGTTCAGAAAGTATAAAAAATGGTAATAAAGATTTTATTTCAATTGGTTTATATAAAATCATTAAAGCATATGCAAATGAATTTAAAGAATTAAAGGAAATTGAAAAAACTTATCGAATGTTTGGTGATATTGGAGCAGATGAGATACTGCAAATTAATAAAAGCGTAATTATTAAGTGTAAAGAAAAGATGCGCTTAGAAGAAAATAAAAAAGTTTATGAAAAAATAGTTGCAATTTTAGAAAGAGCCCAAAATAGTATTAAATTATCTAAGATAAATGAACTTCAAATTAAATATGGACTTTTTATTAGACGCGAAGACATTGCCGAGTTGCGTTCAATTTTTAGTTCAGGTTTTTTACCAGATTTTATGTGGCCAATAGTTCATGCTTCGATTTCGACTGCCCCTCCTGATTATATAAAAATATGGAAAGAACTTCATTCAAATAACCAACAAAAAGTAACAGAGCAAAAGAAACCAAATTCAAGTGAAAAAACCCCTTTTTCAGATTGGACTGCAATATTTAATTATTATATAGAACGTGGGAATATTGGATCATTAGATGAAGCGGAATTAATAAGAACCGGAATAAATATGCCATCGGAAGTGTTCCATAAATTAATAGATGAATTAGTAGAGAGTATGGCTTTTAATCAAATTGTAGGGCGAAAAGTTATTGCAGCGGTAGAGGAAGCAAAAAGAGCGGAAAAAGAAAAAAAGAATAAACAATATACCGAAGGAATTGAAGGTTTATCTAATTTGCTTATAAAAGCTGGTGATATAAATGAGGAAGTTTTGAAATGTCTAATGCCACCTGCTATGAGGCCTGAAGAATATGTTCATTTTATTACAACGTTAGTTGTTAAGAAAGTAGTATCACCTAAAGCTTTATCAATCCTTGTGGATGTCATTGATTTAAATCAATTTTGGATCTTAGTCATTAGATTATCACAATCTAATATACTATCTAATAAAGATATTAATTATTTATCCAATGTTGCTAATGTTGCTTATAGTCACACTTTTAACCCACCAAAAAAATAAACTTTAATGTTTATTTTTTTTAATTAACCTAATAATTAGAATAACACCGACGATAGTAATGGTGGCCAGAATAGTTGTAAATATTACATTTTTATTAATGGCAAATCTTTCTTTTTCTTGGGCTGAACTTGTCTTTTCTTCTTTTATAGTTGGTTCCTCTTTAATCTCATCTTTTCTTAAAGTTAAGTTTTCAAACATGTCATTTTTATTTATATCTTCTCCAACTAAAGAACGATAAAGTCCATATTGAACCGGAGAGTAAGTCTTTATATCAGTAGCTTTTGTGTATTCATTATTTTTACCATTAATCCATTTGGTAAACCATGTCCATTGTTGTGATTTATGTTTGCTATATCCAGCTTTAGAAACTTCATAAGCTGTTTGGCCGTTAAAGTATTCTAAAGGAATGTCATAATCCATTACGATAGGATTTTCAGGATATAAATGAAGATATGTTTTGGGAACATTCCAAGTGTTATATTTTTCTAAGGAATCTAAGTCATATGTACTATCATTAGCTTTTTCGATAGCTTGCTCTAAAATATAAGTATTTAAAATATGTTGTCCATGAGAATATTCCCCTTTTTCATCGTGACCAACAATAACTAAAGGTTTAAACCGACGGATCATTTCCACTTCAAATTTTAAAGCATCTTCCACCTCTAGGTTGGCTTTTTTAAGCGAATTAATAGCTCCTTCCAAGCTTTCGGAATAAGCATCGGGTATAAAACCTATAATTGGATAATTTCTAACTCCTACTGTGTATAATCCATGAAGTTGTTCATGTAATCGAGAAGGAGTATCATTATGATTAGTGAAATATACAACTTGGACATTAGCTCCTCTTGCGATATAAGTTGGTAAAAGTCCTAGGAAAAAAAGATGTTCATCATCACTATGAGTAGAAAATAAAACTAAATCGGCTTCCTTATGAGGCTGATTCCAAATTTCTATGTATTCGGGAATTTCTCCTTCGCTCAACACATATATATCAGCTATTTTTACATTCTCATTATAATTGATGGTAATTTTATTGGCTGTACCTATTAATTTTTTAACATCAATATATTCGTGTAGGTAACCATTGTTACCAATATCGTTTTCTTTATTATCGTTACTTATTTTTCCAGAAACTGATTTTAATTCATAAACAATATAAATTGCATTAATCTCTTGTTCGTTTTCAATGCTTAAAGTACTTCCTTGGTTAATAGTTATATAAGTATTTTCATTGTTATCCTTAATTTTATTGCTAGCTACATTCTCGTTTATATAATAATTTGTTGTTGCTGTTATATCTTCTGCTTTTACACCAAAAGGAATCAATAGTAATAATAATGTTATCCATTTTTTCATACTTCTAAGCCACTCCTAATATAAATTATTATATCATAAAAATTATAAGTAAATATAAATAATTATTTACAAGGTAATTTATTTTTGATATACTAATATGCGAGTAAATTTATTACTCCTTGCTTTTATAGAAAGCCAATAGACCATAAGGAGGTGGAAATGATGACTAATTATGAAATTATGTTTATTGTTAAGGCAACTTTAGATGATGCAGCTTTAAATAATATCGTTAAAGATGTTCAAAAAATAATAACTGACAATAAATCAAAAGTTATCGAATTCAAGGATTTGGGAAGAAAGAAATTAGCTTATCCAATTAATAAAGAAGTAAGTGGTTTTTATTATTTAATGACTGTAGAAACTTCTCATTCAATTATTCAAGAATTTGATAGAAAACTTAGAATTAATGAAAATATTTTAAGACATTTAATTTTAAAAAAAGAAAGTGAGTAGCTATGAATAAAGTATTATTAGTAGGAAGACTTACAAGAGATCCTGAGTTAAGAACTACTCCTAGTGGCATGGCTGTTACAAGATTTACAATAGCCGTTTCTCAAAACTTTACTAACAAAAATGGGGAAAGAGGAGCCGATTTTATTAATTGTAGTGCATGGGGTAGACAAGCAGATAATATTTCCAAATATTGTCATAAAGGTAGTTTAGTTTCTGCTGAAGGACGAATTAGAACAAGTAGTTATGATGCTCAAGATGGTTCTAAACGATATGTTACAGAAGTTGTTTGTGATACTGTTAATTTCTTGAGTACTAAAAATTCTGATACCACAGAAAGAAACGATTTTGGCCATGAAAGTGTGCCTAATGATTTTAATAATATGCCTGATATGCCAATGGAAACTGCAGACTTAACTGAAGACCCTTTTAAAAGCTTTGGCGAAGAGATAACTTTAAGTAGTGACGATTTACCATTTTAAAAAGGAGGAATTATAAATGGCAGAATTTTATCGTAAGAAGAAGAAAATATGTCAAATGTGCGCTGGTAAAAGTGTTGATTATAAAGATGTTATGATTATTAACAAATATATAAATGAAAAGGGTAAAATATTACCTAGACGTGTAACTGGTGCTTGTGCTAAACATCAAAGACATATTGCAGAACAAGTTAAATATGCAAGATTTATGGCTTTAATACCATACGTAAAATAAAGAATTCACAAATTATGTGAATTTTTTTATATAAAAGGAAATGGGTTTCATCTTTAACTATATATAAAAATGAGGAGTGAGGAGATGAAATCATTAAACCAAGATTTGCTAACCAATATTTTTTCTGAAATTTATAATAATGGGTATGTTACTGAAAAAAGTTTAGCCACTAAGTTTAGTTATAGTGAAAGAACAATTAGAAGATATTTAAAAATATTAAAAGAAAATAATTATATTATGTTATTAGGATCTGGCAAGAAAAGGAAGTGGATAATATTAAAGAAATATTCTAATTAAAAAGAATATATGCTATAATAAAGATACAGTTTTAGGAGGAATAAATGAAAATTATTTTACTAGAAGATGTTAAAGGAAAAGGTAAAAAAGATGATATTATCGACGTTAGTGATGGTTATGGTAATAATTATCTAATTAAAAATAAATTGGGGGTTTTGTATACTAAAGGAAGTAAAAAAATTTTAGACAAAGAATTAAAAGCTGCTCAAGATAAAGAGGAAGAATTAATTGAAAAGCTTAATAAAATTAAATCCCAATTAGAAAATAAAAAAATAACTTTTAAAGTAAATACAGGAAAAGAAGATAAAGTGTTTGGAAATATTTCTACCAAACATATAAGTGAAGAGTTAAAAAAAATGGGATTCACCATTGATAAAAAACTTTTAAAATCAAACGGGAATATTGATTCTCTAGGAGTGCATAAAGTTTTGGTTGAACTTCATAAAAAAGTTAAATTTTATATTGATATAGTAGTTAGTAAGTAGGTGATTTTATGGCTCGCGTAATGCCTTCAAATAAAGAAGCAGAAATGAGTATATTAGGGGTAGCGTTTCTTGATAATAGTTTAGTAGATGATATATGTGATAACATTAATGCGGAAATGTTTTTTGAAGAAAAAAACAAGTTTTTATTTGAAGCAATAAATGAGTTACATAAAAATCATATTCCGATTGATGCCGGAACTATTAAAGAGGAATTAGACAAAAAGAAAAGATTAAATTTAGTGGGTGGTTTAGCATACATAAGTGAAGTAATAGATTCTGTAATTACTACGGCAAATCTCAATTATTATATAAACATTGTTAAAGAGAATGCTATGAGAAGAAATTTAATTAATGCTGCTACCGAAATCGTAAATGAAGCATTTGACGATGATGATGTAACTACGGTATTAGATAATGCTGAACGAAACATTTTAAATGTTGTTAAAACTAGAACTGTTAAAGATTTTGTACCCATTCAAGAAATATTGCGAAGGGCACAAGCAAAATTAGAAGAATTAGCTAAAAATAAGAAGGTTATTACTGGCTTAGAAAGTGGTTTTTACGATTTTGATAAAATATCAACCGGATTTCAACCAGGAGAACTCATTATTTTAGCGGCTCGTCCTGGTATGGGAAAAACAGCTTTAGCTTTAAATATGGCATCTTTTGCCGCTACTAAAACTGAAAAAGCGATAGCAATATTTAATTTGGAGATGCCTGCAGAACAATTAGTAAATCGAATTATTAGTGCCATTGGAGGCATAGATGGTTATAAATTGCAAACGGGTCAAATGCAAGAAAGAGATTGGAAGAGATACAATGAGGCAATGAATCAACTAGCGGAAACTAATCTCTATATTGAAGATAATTCTGGTGTCACATTATCTGAAATTAAAGCTAAATGTCGGCGATTAGCCAATATGCCAAAAGGCCTTGGCTTAGTTGTAATAGATTATTTGCAATTGGTTACTACCGGAAACAAAAAAGTTGAGTCACGGCAAATTGAGGTATCTGAAATATCTCGTAATTTGAAAACTATGGCTTTAGAGCTTGGTGTACCAGTAATTGCCTTGGCCCAACTATCAAGAAGTGCTGAAAAACGGGAAAGTAATATGCCAATGCTTTCTGACTTAAGAGAGTCGGGTTCTATTGAACAAGATGCCGACATGGTATTATTTATAAATCGAAAAGATTATTATGAAAGTAAAAAAGATCAAAAGGAAAAAATAGTTCCTGCCGAATTAGTAATAGCTAAGCATCGGAAAGGAAGTACAGGAACAGTTGATTTGTTATTTGAATTAAATATGGGGGCCTTTAGAAGCGTAGCAAACGATATTAAGGATGATAATTAAAATGAAGTTAAGAGAAAAAATAATAACATTTATTTTTTGTATAATGGTGATTGGCTTATATTTTGTTATTGGAAAATATGATTTTAGTTCCAAAGTAAGAAAAATATATAATGTTTATTTAGATGGTAATATAATTGGCTCAATTGATAATAGAGATAAATTATATGAACTTATTGATGAAAAGCAACAAATTATAAAAGATAAATATAATGTTAATAATGTTTATCCCCCAAGTGGGTTACAAGTTATTGAAAGCTATTCTTATGATGCTAAAACAGACGATTTAGATGAAATATATTCTAAAATTGAAAAAATGCAAGATTTTACTATATTAGGATATGAAGTCAAAATTTCTAAATCGGATAATCATGATGAATATAAAATTTACATTTTGGATAAAAATATTTTAAAAGAAGCATTAGAGGAATTTATTTTAGCTTTTGTGGATGAAGAAGATTACCAAAATTATATATCTGGCAATCAAGGGGAATTAGAAGATATTGGTGTAATCTATAGAGATATGGGATTTTTAGAAAATATTTCTATTAGAGAAAAATATATTAGTATAAATGATAAAATTTATGAAAGTAGTGAAGAATTAGCGCAAAGTTTGCTTTTTGGCTTTGCGTATCAAGAAAGAACCTATACTGTTAAAGAAGGCGATACTATTGAATCTATTAGTGAAGAAAATACATTAAACACCCAAGAATTTTTAATAGCAAATCCTGAATATAATAGTAAAGATTCTTTATTGACGATAGGTGATAAGGTTAATATCACTTTAATTAATCCGCAATTATCTTTTTCTTACGTTATTTATGAGATGAAAGAAGTTGAAAAGGATTATGAAAAAATTATTGAAAGAGACAATACCAAAAGTCCTGGTTATTCCGAAATAACCCAACCTGGTGTTAAAGGATTACAAATAGAGACTAGTCATTATACAGTAGTAAATGGTGAAACAATAGGTTCAGTAGAATTTGACGGCGATCCAATAATAATTAGGCCAAAAGTAGATCAAATTACTACTAAAGGTCGAGTAGAATCAACTTGGGGCTGGGAAAATTTTGATGATACTGGTGAAGGATGGCGTTGGCCAACAGAAAATCCTTATGCTATTACTAGTGAATTTTCATGGCGTTGGGGAAAACATCACAATGGTCTTGATATATCTGGAGCTGGATGGGGCTCTAAAATATATGCAGCTAATGCTGGTATTGTAGTAAAAGTTAATACAGGATGCCCTGAAAATGGTTTTTATGGTAGTAATTGTGGGGGCGAATATGGTAATTATGTAATTATTAATCATGGTAATAACATTTATACTCTTTATGCGCATATGTTAAATTCAATACCAGTAAGAGAAGGTCAAACTGTATCTCGTGGTACTGTTGTTGGCTATATGGGTAATAGTGGTTCTTCACAAGGTACTCATCTACATTTTGGTTATTCAATAGGGGAACCAAATAGAGGCGGAACTTATCGTAACCCTCGGGAGTTATATAGATAATGAAATTATGTGTGTTAGCAAGTGGTTCAAAGGGAAATGTCACTTATATTGAAACCAAGAATCATCATATTTTATTAGATATGGGAAAAAAGAAAAAATATATAGTAGAGGCATTAAAATCGATTAATGTTGATCCTGCTTCTATAGATATTATATTGATAAGTCATTTACATGCTGATCATATTTCCGCTCTCGAAACTTTTATAAAAACTTATAAGGCAACTGTTTGTATGCCTGAAGAAATGTTTGCCGCTCTTTCTAGTATTCAAAATTATGATCATATTAAAATATATGATAATGAAATTGATTTTGGTGATATAAAAATATATGCTATAAAATCAAGCCATGATGCGATTGCTTCTCGTAATTTTATTATTGAAGAAGGAGAAGCGTCGATAGTCCAAATAACTGATACGGGATATATTAAAAGTAAATATTTTAACTTGTTGAAGAATAGAGACGTTTATTTAATTGAAAGTAATCATGATGTAGAAATGCTTACGCATGGTCCCTATCCGGAATGGCTAAAGAAAAGAATTTTAAGTGATGAAGGCCACCTCTCTAATCAAGCTGCAGGATTTTATATTGCTAAATTAATAGGCAGTAAAACTAAGAAAATATTTCTAATGCATTTAAGTGAAGAAAACAATCGCCCTAATATTGCCTTAGAAACAGTCCAAAATTCTTTACAAGAATACAAAATAACTTTTAACAATATTGAATGTGCCGAACAAGATAAAATAAGCGAAGTAATTAATATATAATATAATTTAGGAAGATGTTAAAATGATAAAAATAATTTGTGTGGGAAAGATAAAAGAAAACTATTTAAAAGAATTAATTCAAGATTATTATCAAAGGATTAATAAATATCATAGGATAAATCTTATTGAAATTAAAGATAGCGAAATTAAAGCCAAAGAAACGGATGAATTATTAAAGGTGATTAATCCTAAGGATTACAATATAGCTTTAACTATTACTGGTGAGCAATACGATAGTTTAAATTTTTCCAAACATCTTGATCAGCTGTTTTTAAGTCATGGTACTATAACTTTTATTATTGGTAGTTCTAATGGGCTTGATGAAAATATAATTAAACTTTGTAACGAACAAATTAGTTTTTCTCATTTTACTTTTCCCCATGGTCTTTTCCGGGGAATATTATTAGAACAGATATATCGAGCATTTAAAATAATAAATAATGAAAATTATCATAAGTGAGGTTATTTTATGAATATAAAGGAAACAATTTATTGGTTAACTCAAATACTAGCCGAGTCTGATCGCCGAATATTTAATTGGGAGTTGCAAATTGAAGATTATAATTTGGCAATTGAGGATTTAGAAAAACGAAAAATTTCCAGTAATGCTAAGAAGTTATTATATGAAAAATATAGATTAGATTTGACAAAATATAATTGTGATATTCGGTTAAAGACTCTAAAAAATGATAGATTTATTCTATTACAAGCTAAGAAACATGAAACAAAAAAATATCATACTATAAAGGATATTATAAAAAAATTAAAATATAATCAACCCATAAGCAATGAAGAAATAGAATATATCAAAGATTTATTGATAAGGCAAAATATGCCTGATGAAAAATTAATTAAAACTATAGAATATCTTAAAATTTATAATGAAAAAGTAGACAAAAATGTTAAGAATTCATTAAATAGTGAGGATTTATTCTTAATTTTGAACCTATTAAATTTAGGTTATGAGAAAATTCCAGAGATTAATAATATAAATGCCATTAAATTAAATGATGCAGTTAATAAAATGATTAGTTTAATGGAAAGCAACCCTTTAGAAACGGTTCAAGAATGTTTAAATTATGATGATTTTTATTCAGAAAAAGATTTAAAATACATTTATAGTAAAGTGTTAATTCATTATCAAAATGAAATTTTCGAACTTATTTCTATTTTAAAGACGAAAGAATTCTATTTTAATACGGAGATATTAAAAGAAATAAAAGATAATTATAAAGAACTGATCCAAAAATATATTTTTGTCAGAAATTGCTTTAATAATGTTAGAAGTGAATCTGAAAAATATCAAGAAGTAATTGAACCATTAAACGAGACAGAGGAGGAGCCCAAAAATAATTATTATTATTCTTCTAATTCTTTAGAACCTGAAAAATGTTATTTTATTAAAGATTTATTTTCCATTAGAGAGCAAGCCTATTCGCAAATTTTAAATATGTTAAATCGTTTTCAAAATGGTGATTGTACACAAGTTAAATTTTTAGAATATGGCTTTATAGAATTAAAAGATGATCAAATTCGCATTGTTTTAAAACAAATCAAAGATAATAATTACTCTGTAATGGGTGTGTTTATTAAAAAAGCTAATAATTCTTACAATGATTACAATAATATGTACAATAGACCAGTAGCTGTTATTGATGATGAATATTCCAAAATGGTAGAAGAATGCTATAAAAATTATATTCAAGAAAATGCCAGAAAGGGTTCAAGAGCATAACGGAGGACATAATGATAGGAAATGATTGGGATAATATATTAAAAATTATTGAAAGTAGTGAGGGATTTAAAAAATTTTTAAATGTTGTTAATAAAAAATATCAAGAATCAATTTGTTATCCTCCGAAGGAATATATTTTTAATGCTTTAAAATTAACTAGTTATGAAAATACCAAGGTAGTAATCGTTGGACAAGATCCATATCACGGAGAAGGAGAAGCCCACGGCCTTTCTTTTAGTGTGCAAAAGGGCATTAAAATTCCGCCATCTTTACAAAATATTTTTAAAGAATTATATGATGATTTGAAAATATCTCCTCCTTCTAACGGCGATTTAACCAAATGGGCCAAAGAGGGCGTATTATTATTAAATGCAGTATTAACTGTAGAAAAGGATAAACCGGCATCTCATCGTAATTTGGGCTGGGAGTTACTTACTGATTATATAATAAAAGCTTTAAATGAAAAAAAAGAACCCATAGTATTTATTTTATGGGGAAATTTTGCCAAAGAAAAAAAGAAATATATAACGAATCCTAATCATTTAGTTTTAGCTAGTCCTCATCCATCTCCTTTTTCAGCTAATAGTGGTTTTTTTGGTTCACGGCCTTTTTCTAAAACTAATGAATTTTTGATTAAACATAATAAAAAACCGATTGATTGGCAACTTTAAAAGTTATCATTATCATCGGTTTTATTATTATAAAAACTTCTAATTCTATATTTAGCGATTTTGGCAACTACATTATAAGGGAAATTTTTTATTAGTTTATTAGATACCATAGCGTTATTATTAAATAGATTTTTGGCGGAGATTAAAACTTCGTCTATTTCTTTTAAATCCTTCATTGTTTTTTGAAATTCTTTATCTTTTTTTAATTCATCGTAATCAGTTGTTAAGTCTTTGATGAGATTAGTTGCTTCATCTAATTTCATATCTTTTTCAATATTAGTAATAATAAAATCCCTTATAGAAACATAATCTTTTAAATAATCTTTTTTACCAGTAACTTTTTTAATAGAACTATTTAAAGTAATAATTAAATCCAATTTTTTATTAAGTTCAGTTTCGATAATATTCTCAGCTTTATCCATTTTATCTTTATATTCTTTTAATTTACTAGCACTACCATAATAGACTAAAGCACAAATAGCTAATAATGTAATAAGAACTATTAATATTATATAAAAATTCATTATTCTTCCCTTTTCTTTCTTTTTAAAATATCTTTTAATTTTTTTCCTAATATATTTTCAATTTCTTTTTTATTTAAGAAATAATAAATTACAATTAATATAATCCCTATAAATCCTATTGTGGGAATTAATAAGATTCTATTTCTTACATTCTTAATTATACCACGATAAATTAAAGATAAAAATATCATAATAATATAAATTCCAAAAAGTTTAGGTAAAGATTTAAATGTTAATTTATAATTTAAATGATATTTCTTTTTCAGAATTACTAATGGAATAATTAAAGATATAGCATATCCAACCATTGTGGCAGTTATAGCTCCATAATAAGGATATAGATTTAATTTATTAAATAAAAGAATTAAAGGAATATCTAAAATAAGATTGGTAGCAAGTCCTAAAATAACTGATAAGTATAATAATTTAGTTCTATTCAAACCTTGAAGACCATTTAATAACATAATATATAAGGCATCAAAACCAGCTGTTAAGATTAAATATTTAAATATTTTAGGCCCATAAGGATTAGGCCCATAAAATATTAACCATATCTCTTCTGAAAAAACACTCATGAAGATTGCTAATGGTAAAGCTACATAGAAAAATATTTGTAAAATTTTATTAAACTTTTGATTTATGTCATCATAATCTTTTATTGCTTGGCTTTTAGCTAAATTAGGAACTAAACTTATGGCGATACCTGTCGCAATACTAGTTATAATAGTATTTAGTTTGCTTCCCCAAGTTGTAAAAACACTACTTATTGTTTCTATGTCTTGAGCAGGATATTTTAAGAAATTTAATCCTTTTAATAATAAAATCATATCAGTAGAACTGTATAGATTATTTGCAATATTTATAATAATAAATGGAATTGAATAAGAGATAATTTTGGTAATAATATCTTTTTTTTCTAGTTTGTTTAAATCCTTAACACTGCCTTTTTGCTGTTTTTTAATTTTGTATATTTTATTAATAAGATAAAGATAAGCTATAATGGCTCCAGCACAAGCCCCAAAAACTGCTACGCCAATAGATGTTCGCAAACTTAAGTGAAACACTTTTAAACACAAGAAACTTCCGCCAATGATAACTATTATTCTTACGATTTGTTCAATTACTTGACTGAATGAAGCTGGCCTTATATAACCATGTCCTTGTAAATAACCTCTATTTATTGCTAACATCGGTACGATTAAAATGGCCAAAGAAACACATCTAATAACAAAAGTAATGTCTTCCGGTGTATTTCCTCCTTCTATTTTGCCAATTATTAAGTGGGCTATATTGGGAGCAAAAATAAAACAAATTAAAAAAGATACTAAAGAAAAAACTAATATAATTTTGTTAGTAACTTTAAACATATATTCTTTTTCTTTAGATTTTTTTAAGGCATCATATTCACTAGTAAGTTTACTAATGGCCATGGGTATTCCAGCACTAGATATAATTAAAAAAAGATTATAGATATTATAAGCATAGCCATATAAAGCTCCCCCTTGAGGGCCAACTATGCCATAGAATGGAATAACATAAATAATTCCAAGAAATCTAGAGATAAAAATAGCTAAAGTAGCAATAACTGCGCCTTCCATAAAACCACTTTTTCTCATAAAACCACTCCTATAAACTATTATATTTTAGCATGCTACTGATTTACAAGATTTATTCTCAAATTAAGTAAATATTTTGTAAATTTTTTCTTATAATCCCTAAATGAAATAAATAAAACTAATAGTTAAAAAAGTTAATTATCGTTTAAACATTTTTCATCAAATTCAAAAGTTTTAGATGTTTCTATTCCAAATTGATTTATGCCTTTTATTGTATGTTGCCCCGGTGTTAATTTTTTATTATTTAATAAAATAACACTATCATTTTCATAAGTAAATAATTCTGAAGTAAATAATTTATCATCTAAATACCATTTTAACGCACTAAGTTGATTATAATCGCCTCTTTCATAAAAGCCATCTTTCCAAATGCGAATATCACAATTATTTTGAATAACAATATTAAATTTGGGATCATCAGGGAAAAAGTCATAACAAGCTTGCATATTTTTGTCATTACCATTATTATCTTGAATTTCAATGTTATAACAATTTTGTCCGACTTGGTATAAATCGAGGATTGCCCACTCACCAACAGGATATTCTTTACCATTGATTTTAAATATTTTAATAAAATCTTTAACATCTTGGTAGTCCGAATTTACATTAATGCTTACACTTTTATTTCTTTGGTTTTGGCTTATTTGTGAATAAACATTATTAATCAAAGCTGGTTCGGTTTTATTAGAAGTTTCAAAATTATTAGAATTATTATTTTCTGATTCATTATCGAAATCATTGTCAGGAATTTCTTGATTATTATTTTCTCCTAATGAACTATTAAAATTTTCCTTTTCATTAGAAATATTTTCTCCTTTTTTTTCAAATGTAATTATAAAGAAATTTTCCCCTGGCGTTAACTTCCATTCGCCATTAACAACGTCTATGTAATCTTTTTCAGGGAAATATTCGAATTCTATATCTTTCATAATATATTGCTCACTTATAGTAGATTGTTGTTTTTGATTATTGCCTAAATAAAATTCGTATATTTCTTTTACTGTTCCAAGCCAATTAATCGAAATTATATTATTATTTATAGTATATTTACAATCTAAATTGGTTGTGGGATATTGAATGTATATTATTTCGTTATTTAATGATGCTTTATTCGATAAATTGGTAAAATTAGGAAGACATGTTCCATCAGCATTAAATTGTATGTAAGCATTATGATTACCATCACTAGTTCCAACTACATAATATTGTTTAGATAAATCTAGACCATTTTTAAGTTTGTTCGAAGTTGGAAGCATATCTTTAGAATTATTAGTATTTTTATTTTCCGTTAAATGCCAAAAGTATCCAAATTGGTCTTTCAAATTATGGTTAGATTCTACTAGGAAATCAAAGTGATAATCATCAAAAACTACATTAAATTGTTTGTTATTATATTTGTAAGTACATTTAATATTATCTTTTAAATCCCCTAAAGCTTTGCAAGTTCCATCTTGATAAAATTCTATTCCATCACTATATAATATTAAAATAGCCGGGGTTTTTAATAAAGCATCGATATTTTCTTTATCAATTTCTGGTGAATAGATTCCATCTAAAACTTTTTTATTAGAATTAAATATTATTAATGGAATCATAATGATTAACAAAATTCCTAATAAGCCCAATAATATTTTTTTATTATTGCTGATGATTTCTATGTTATTGTTAGATTTGTTTGGTTTTAAGGTACAATGGAGTTGTTTCCAAAACAAGAAATTATTTAAATTAAAATGAAGTTCAATAATTTCTTTATTTGAGGTGGCTTTTATTTTAATTTTTTTAGATTTATCTATTTTGCTTTTAAGTTGCACAATATGTTCTTTGCTTGTTAAAGGAAGAGATACCACATTAGTATTAATGATTTCACATTTTTTTTCATTATCTACATATACACTATATACTTTGTCTAAATTATTGTTATCGATTTTAATTTTTAATTCCATAGATTTATACTCCTTCAAAGCAACATTTTCTTATTTTGAGAATAACATATTATTTAGTTCTTTGCAAATTATATAACCTAGCTTAATTAACAAATAGTAGCAGATAAAACTGAAATAATAATATTAGAATTACTAAACAATAAATTTGCTCTAACTATAATAGTTAAAGACGAGCAAATAAAGAATAGATAGAAGCGAGAGTAAAAGAAGTGAAGTTATAATAACAGGTTATTAAAAATTGCATAACATTTTCTTTTTTTCTTTTTATTCCCATGATATAATTAAAATAGTGATAAATATGAATAATAAAGGATTTACACTTATGGAGTTGTTGGTAGTTATCGCCATTCTTGGTATAATTGGCACAATAGTAACTATCAATCTAACCGGCACTTTAAAAAATGAGCAAAAAAAGGAATGTGAAGATTTTGTTTCAGAAGTAGAAGAAGCAGCATGTACATATGTTAGTTTAAATAATAAAGAGATTATTTGCAATAGAAATAATTGTTCTCCTATACCTTTGAGTATTTTGGTATCAGAAGGATTAATTACGAGAGAAAATGATCCATGTACTAAGCAGGCTATAGATTTGAATTCTACGGTAATTGTGACATGGGATAAAAATGGAAAGAAAGAATGTAAATATGGAAGATAAAATTATAGATTTTTTAAGTAAAGAAGATAAAGCTAGAACATTAATTGAAATTAATGATTTTTTGAATTTAAAAAATGCTGAAGATTTAAAAATGTTACAAGATAGTTTAAATAAATTAGTTAGGGAAGGAACTATTCATGAGACTAAGAAGCAAAAATATATGTTAATGAAAAATTGCCCTTCTTTATATGCAGGACGGATTGATATAGCTAAAGGTGGATATGCTTTTTTAATTCAAGATAATAAAGAGGATATTTTTATTAATAAAGATAATTTAAATGGGGCGATTGAAGATGATATAGTTCTTATTGATACATTTACACGTAACGATAAATTAGAGGGCAAAGTTTTAAAAATATTAGAACGTAAGTTGAATAGATTAGTTGGAGAAGTCAATATTCTAGAAAACAAAATAATTTTTATACCTGATGATAAAAAGATAGATATGGAAATAGAGGTCGAAAACCATTTTAATAATTTAGTTGATGGCCATAAAGTTTTATTAGAACTTAATAGACAAGTTGGAGAAAAAAAGTTTGTTGGCACAATTATAAAAATAATAGGCCATAAAAATGACCCAGATATAGATATTTTAAGTATTGCTTATAAGCATGGAATCGAATTAGAATTTAGTGAAGAAACTAAAAAAGAAGTGGAAAATATTCCCGAAAGTGTGTTGGAAAAAGACAAAAAGAATCGGACCGATTTAACTAATGAAGTAATTTTTACTATAGATGGTGATGATACTAAAGATATTGATGATGCCATAAGTATTAAAAAATTAAATTCTGGTTATGAATTGGGTGTCCATATTGCGGATGTATCCTATTATGTTAAGCCCAATACTAGTTTATATGATGATGCTTATAAGAGAGGAACTTCCAGCTATTTAGCAGACCGAGTATTACCTATGTTACCCCATGAATTGTCTAATGGTATATGCTCTTTAAATCCTAATGTGGAAAGATTAGCTATTAGCGTGGTAATGAAAATAGATTCTATGGGAGAAGTTAAAGAATACGATATTTTCCCTTCTGTTATTAAAAGCCGGATACAAATGACATACAAATGTGTTAATAAAATATTAGAAGAAAATGTAATTCCGGAGGGGTATGCTGAATTTAAAGATGATCTTTTAAAAATGCAAGAATTAGCTAATATTTTAAGAAAGAGAAAAGTTCAAAAAGGATATATAGAATTTGATATTCCTGAGGCTAAAATAGTCCAAGATGAAAATGGTAAATGTATTGATATTGTAAAAAGAGAACAACATGAAGGAGAAAAATTAATTGAAGATTTTATGATTGCTGCTAATGAAACTGTAGCAACCCATATCTTTAATATGGCATTGCCTTTTATTTATAGAGTACATGGAAATCCTAAGCCTGAAAAAATTGACGACTTTTTAAACTTATTAAAAATTTTGAACATTAAGGTAAACACGAGAGGAATTGCGAATTCTAGTCGAGGAATGCAAGAACTATTGACAGAACTTAAAGAATATAAAGAAGCTCCAATATTGTCTAGCTTGTTATTAAGAAGTATGCAAAAAGCCGTTTATAGTACCAATAATATAGGTCATTTTGGCTTGGGCCTTAAAAATTATACTCACTTTACTTCGCCAATTAGAAGATTTCCTGATACAACAGTTCATCAACTCTTGAGATGTTATTTATTTAATCATCAATTGGATAGTGACACGATTGACTTTTATCAAAAATATTTAGTGGAAGTTGCAGAACATTCTAGCGAAAGAGAACAAGCCGCAGTTGAGGCCGAAAGGGAAGTTGTCGATTTAAAGATGGCTGAATATATGGAAAGTCATATTAATGAGGAATATAAAGGTATAATAACAACTGTTACTAATTTTGGCTTTTTTGTTCAATTGCCTAATTTAGTTGAAGGTTTAGTTCATATTAGTACATTACCAGGATATTATAATTATGTGCCAGATATGTTATCTTTAATAAGTAATGACAAAAAGAAGAGCTACCGCATTGGGGATGAGGTTAAAATAAAAGTAGTAAATGCTAGCAAAGAAACAAAAATGATAGATTTTGAGGTTATAGATGGAAATAATAAATAAAAAGGCAAAATTTGACTATTATATTGAGGATGAAATTGAATCGGGTATTGTTTTGACGGGAACGGAAATTAAGTCTTTAAGAAAAGGATCGGCTGATTTAAAAGATACTTATGTAAGAATTAAAAATAATGAAGCTTTTATAATAAATATGTATATAGCAAAATATGATGAAGGAAATATATTTAATCATGATGAAAGAAGAGAGCGAAAATTATTATTACATAAAAAAGAAATATTAAAATTAGAAGAACTTTCTAAGAAAGAAGGCTATACTTTAATACCAATTAAAGCTTATTTGAAAAAGAATTTAATAAAAATAAGTATTGGTATATGTCGAGGAAAGAAAAATTATGATAAAAGGGAAGCAATAAAAGAAAGAGACTTAAAAAAAATAGAAAAATGAAATCATAAATAATTTAGATGCTTATATAATTTAATAGGAGGATTTATGGAAAAGATTATTGAATTTATAGGAAATAATTATGCTTGGTTTTTAACAATTACAATAATTTTATTATTTGCATTAATAGGATATATTCATGATAGCAAAAGAAATAAAAAAGATTTAATGAAATTAAGCGAAGAAGCCATTGAAGAAGAATCACTGGAAAATATAAAAGTAGAAGAAACAAAAAGCTTAGCAGATATGGTTAATAAATCGAAAAATATTAATCCAGAAAGTAAAAGTATTGAATTATCTGATCAAACAATACTAGAAAATGTTTCTTCTGATGTCGATAAAGGAGAAGCCCCTCATGAATAAGTTCATAGGGACTTTTTATTTTGCAAAAAATTTGCTATAATAGAAAAGCAATGATAAAAGGAGTGAATTTATGAATTTAACAGCTATATGGAATGTTATAACCAAAATTATTGATATTAGTATCGTATGGCTTGCTTTTTATTATATTTTAAAAAATGTTAAAAACAATATAAAAATGGTTTTAATAGTAAAAGGTGTAGTAGTAATATTAATTATTAAAATCTTAAGTGATTTATTAAATTTATATACAGTAGGTGTTTTGTTGGAATACTTAGTAGCATGGGGTCCACTAGCTATTATTGTTATATTTCAACCTGAAATTAGAAGTGTTTTAGAATCTATTGGTAGAACCCAATTACTTGGTAGGCATAAAATTTTAACTGTTGATGAAAGAGAAAAAGTTGTTTTTGAAATTATGAAAGCAGTTGAATATTTTAAAAAGAATAGAATTGGAGCTTTAATTGTAATTGAAAGGGAAATATCTTTACAAGAATATATTAAAAACTCTACTAAAGTTTATGCTGATTTAACTGATGATTTATTAGAAACTATATTTTTCCCTAACTCTCCTATGCACGATGGAGGCGTAATTATACAGGGGGATCGTATTACTTGCGCTGGAGCCGTATTTAAAACAAGTATGAATCCTAACATTTCTAAAAGATTAGGAACTCGTCATAGAGCTGCTTTAGGAATTGCCGAGGAAAGTGATGCAGTGGCTTTAATAGTTTCTGAAGAAAATGGTAGAATTTCCATAGCATGTAATAATGAACTTAATTACAATTTAAGTTTAGATGAATTTAGGATGAAATTAATTGAAGAACTTAGTCCTAAAAATGAAGTGTTCTTTGAAGCAGAAGAAAACGAAAGTGGTGAAGATGATGAGTAAGTTTCTAAAAAAGATTGGGAGAATAATCTTTACCCTTGTAGAGGCATTTTTAAAATTAATTGATAAAATTATAATTATGCCATTAAGTCGTTTAGTATATAATATTTCTCGGTATTTTAGTGGTAATAATTCCGGATTAAATAAACTATTAAATAGACCACATTTTTTAATAATTCTTTCTTTGGTTTTAGCAATTGTCTGTTTTTTATTAATTGATAACAAAGTAATAAGTTTAATAGATACGGAAGCAGAAATAATTAAAAATGTACCTGTTAATGTAATTTTTAATGAAGAGGCATTTGTTGTTGAAAATGTTCCCGAAACAGTAGATATAACTATTGCTGGGAAGAAAAGTGATATTTACTTAGCCAAACAACTTGGGGAATTCGAAGTAGAACTTAATTTGGCTAAATATACTGAATCTGGAACTTATCGGGCTTATTTCACTTATTCTAAATCCATAGATTCTGTTGATTATATTTTGGATCCTTCTTACTTAAATGTTAAAATATCTGATAAAGTAAGCGAAGTTAAATCGGTAACATATGATTTAGTAGGCCAAGATGAACTAGATAAAAAATTAAGTGTTTCCAGTGTTTCTCTAGACAGTAGTGAAGTAGTTGTTAAAGGCAGTCAAGAAGCCATTGATGAGATTTCCTCAATAAAAGCATTGGTATCTTTAGCTAGTAAAAATAATAGTGAAGAAAGCAAAAACGAAGAGAAGTATACCGAAGCTGGTACATACGAATTACGAAATATTCCTTTAGTAGCTTATAACAAAAATGGAGAAATAGTTAAGAATATCGAAATAGTTCCCAAAACTTTAACTGGAACTTTGGTTTTAACTAGTTACAAAACAACTGTACCATTATCTGTTACTACCACTGGTAAATTAGTAGCCGGCAAAGCGATTGCTTCTATATTAATAAATAATAGTGCTAATTATACTGTTGATATATATGGTGATGAAGATGATATTAAAGATATAACCTCAGTACCAGTAACAATTAATGTTGATGGATTAGGCGCCGATTCTGTTAAAAATTATAGTGTAGTTATTAGTAAGCCAACTGGAGTTAGAGATCTAAGTGTTAAAAATGCTACAATAACCGTTTCTTTTGGAGACGAAGAACAAAAAACTATTGAAGTATCTAATATTGATAGTAAAAATCTAGCTAATGGTTATAGTGCAAATATTATTTCAAATAAAGTAACGTCAGTTCAAGTTAAAGGAGTAAGGTCTAATATAGATAGTATAGATGCAAGTAGTATAAAACCTTATGTAGACTTAGCTGGTTTAGGCGAAGGTACTTATGATTTACAAGTTAAAATAGATAATAATAATCCATTAGTAAATTATGAAGTAACTAATACTATTACAATTAAAATTACAAAAGATTAAAAGAGATTATTTAAAGTATCAAGTAAAAGTAGACACTTTAAATTAGTCTCTTTTTTAAATAAGATAATAATGAAGTCATTTTTTGGAAAAAATCAAGTATAATATAAATATAAGAATAATTTTGACGTGAATTTGACATTTTATGTTATTTTTGCTATAATTATTGCGTGATGTGGTGCATTATTCTAGTCACACATATTGTTTGAAGGTAGGGCTAAAAATCTACTAATAGAATTTGACACTTCATGTATTTGCTTTTTCCGCCCAGGTTAGGGTGAGTATATGATTTAAAGTTTAAGGAACGTTATAATGGCATATAACTAAACTCCTTAAATTGCGTCTTAGTAAATTTTTCTTGTCGTGCGTGATACTGTGGAATACTTGATGAAATACACGATTAATTGTAATCATGAGTTGAAATCATTATTGCAAAAGCGAATAAGAACAATCCCTGTGTGTTTGAGAAAATCTCTAGAATGTACATATTATAAGTATTAAAGTATGGATTAAGTGGCAATCGAGTAATTAAAATGGCAACATTTAATTGTTTCCTTTAAAGAGAAATCGCTAACGGGTAACTTTTAGTAGGAAATAGAGAAATTCAACTCGACCTAAACCATAAAATTGATTTATAATATACCATATTTATTTTTTTAGGAGTTATATGAAAAATAATTGGACTGTTAAGGTCTTTTTCTTAACCTTTTTTTTAGCAATATTTTTTAGTATACTTGCTAATTATTTAGGTAAATTAAATAATATTGTTTTAATGCTTTGTATTATTATGATTGTCATGGTGGGAATCATTTTTGATTTAATTGGGACTGCAGTTTTAAGCTGTGAAACAAAAGTTCTTCATTCAAGAGCTAGTCAAAAGTTAAAAGGGGCAAAAGAAGCAATTCGATTAGCTAAAAATGCCAGTGTTGTATCAAGTTTTTGCAATGATGTTGTGGGGGACGTGTGTGGTATTATAAGTGGTAGTTTGGTAACCATTTTGGTTATTAATCTATGTGCAAATAATAATCTTTCCTTATTTAATGTCATTTTTGCTTCTATCATATCAGCTTTAACTGTAGGAGGTAAAGCTATAGGTAAAAAAATAGCAGTCAAGAAAAGTAACGATATTATATATTTTGTGGGAAAAATTATTACAATATTTAAAAAAGAAAAATAGTCAAATGACTATTTTTCTTTGCATTCAAAATGGTTAAATAATATACCAATATTAATTAAACCACAAATACCAACAATTGCATAAACAATTTTTGGTAGCATAGATTCAGCACCGAATAATGTTTCTACTAAGTTAAAATCAAAGAAACCTATTAAGCCCCAATTTATGGCACCAATAACTGTAAATATTAATGTTGCTTTTTGAAATGTTTCCATCAACTCACTCACCTTTACTAGTATTATGTCTTAAATTTAATTAAATATACATGAATATTTAAAGCTTTCGTAAATATATTTAAAATAGAAAAGGAAAGTGGTAAGTTGAAAAAAATAGGAGTTATATTGTGTTTAGCATTTTTACTATGCAGCTGTGGTAAAGGAACCCCTGAAGATGTTCTAAAGGACTTTAAGAAAAGTGTAGAAAGCGCAAAGTCTTACAAAGTTACGGGAAATATGGAAATAAGTAATGATGAAGAAACTTTTACTTATAGTTTAGAAAGTTATTATTTAAAAGATAATTATTATAAAGTAATTTTGGTTAATCAAACTAATAATCATGAACAAATTATATTAAAGAATAATGAAGATATTTATGTTATTACTCCGGCTTTAAATAAAAGCTTTAAATTTCAAAGCGAATGGCCAGGAAATTCAAGTCAAGCATATTTATTGGGAAGTTTAATTTTAGATATTAATAATGATAAAAATGTCGAAGTTATTGAGGATGACAATGGCTACATAATCAAAACAACTGTAAATTATCCAAATAATAATGAATTAAAATATCAAAAAATATATTTGAATAACAAAAAAGAAATTGAAAAAGTAGAAGTATATAATGATAAAGATATTATAAAAATTAAGGTTACATTTGACACAATAAATTTGAAAGCGGGCTTAAAAGACAAAGATTTTAGATTAGAGGATTATGTTAAAGCAACTGAACCTGATCCCAATAAAAATGATTCAGCTACTGATTCTAATAATGAAAGTATAAATAATAGCGACGTAAATAAATGTGAACAAGAAAACAGTAATCAAGATAGTTCAGAAAATACCGATGGGGTAAAGGAATCTGAAACAACTAATATCGAAAACATCATATATCCTTTGTATATACCTAGCAATACTTATTTAACCAGTTCCGAAACAATAGAAACTGCTAGTGGCAATCGAGTTATTTTAACATTTAGTGGAGAAAAAAACTTTGTGTTAATTGAAGAGCCAACTATTGCTAATAACGATATGGAAATTATTCCTGTCTATGGAGAGCCATTACTATTATCAGAAACAATAGGGGCTCTAAGTGCCAATAGTCTAAGTTGGGATGTAAATGATATTTCTTATTATTTAGCCAGCACCGAGCTGACCGTAGCTGATATGCAGTTGATTGCTAATTCATTAGGAAATTCAACTTTAGTATCAAATGTTAAATAAAAATATATGAATTATCTATATTTAAGTAGGTAATAACATATGTTTTTTTCTTTTGTAAAACTCTTTTGTTGCTTTTAAAAGTAGTTTTGGGTATAATAAAAATTGTGGAGGGTTTAAAAAATGAAAAAAGCGAAATTAAAAGAAAATCCATTAATGAGTGACAATAAGAAAATAAAAAAATTAAAAGGTTCAAAGTTTGATTCTAGTTCGGAAGAAGAAGTTAATCTAAAAAAATTCTTTATTATTGTATTAGTTATTGCCGTTTTAATTGGAGGCATTTATTTTGCCACTGACTTTGTTACAAAAAATAAAAAAGAAACCGAAAATTCAAATATTAATACGGGAAATATTAATTATGATATTGTTAGTGTTGGAACTATATTAAATCGTCCTTACGACAATTATTATGTATTAATATATGATGCAAGTAATGATAACTCTATAAAATATTCAACTTTATTATCATTATATAATGAAAAACATAGTGATAGTGATGATTTGATAAAAGTTTATACCTGCGATTTAAGTAATAAATTGAATAGTAAATATTATAATGTTAATAATGATAATATTAGTAATCCTAAAGCTACTAAAATAGATGATTTCGATTTTGGGGAGATAACTTTATTGCAAGTTAAAGAGGGAAAAATAAAGCAATATATTGAAGATTACGAAAAAATTAAGGATATTTTAAAGTAAGCTTTTTACAGCTTTCTTTTTTTTGGATGTCATGATAAAATTATTATACTAGGACGTGATTTGAATGAAAAAAAATTATGGTTTTGGATTGTTAGGAATTATAATTGTTATTATTTTAACAGCCGTAATTTCGAGCGTTGCGACAGGAGTAATTATGTTAAATAGTTCTTCTGCTAATATAAATAAAAATATTAATGATGAAGATTTACAAGAATTTATAGATGTTTATGAGACTTTGTTATCAAAGTATTACGATGATATAGATAAAAAAGGAATGTTAAATGCTGCCGAAGAAGGTATGTTAAATTTTTTAGGTGATAAATATACTACTTATTTAGATGATAATGAATACCAAGAAATATTAGATGAATTATCTGCTACTTATTACGGAATAGGAGTAACCATAGAGGGAAATAGAATAAGCAAAGTAACTTCTCCTTCTCCAGCTGCTGATGCGGGATTAATGGCCGGAGACTTAATAATTAATTTAAATGGTGTTAATGTTGAATTAAAAGATAGTACAGCAATTGCTGAAATTATAAAACAAAGTAATAATGATACAATTGAAGTTGATGTTTCCCGTAATGGCGAAGATTTGCATTTTAGTATTATTAAAACCAAATTGACCAATACAGCAATAGATTATAAAGTGTTAGATAATACTTCAATTGGTTATATTTCCATTGGCAAATTTTCGGAAAATTTGGCTGATCAAGTAGAGACCGGTTTAAAAGAATTAGAAAATGCTGGAATTACTTCTTTAATAATTGATGTTCGTGATAATGCCGGTGGGTATTTAAACGCTGCCCAAGAAACAACAGGACTTTTTTTAGAAAAAGGCAAGATTATTTATTCTTTAAAGACTAGCAATAATAAAGAATCTTTTAAAGACGATACCGAAGAAAAAAGGGAGTATCCTATAGTTGTTCTTATAAATAATAATTCTGCTTCGGCGGCTGAGATTTTAGCATCTGCCCTTAAAGATAGTTATGGCGCTACCATAGTAGGTTCAAAGAGCTATGGCAAAGGAAAAGTTCAACAAGTATCTAAACTTAGTAATGGGGATTCAGTAAAATATACTACTGCGGAATGGTTAACCCCTAATGATATTTGCATCGACGGAATCGGAATTTATCCTGATTATGATGTTATATATTCGAAAACCGAGTTATATGACACCCAAATAGAAAAAGCCATGGAGTTATTGAGTTAGGTTAAAACATAACCTTTTTTTCTTGTCTCAAATTTTAATATATAGTATACTCATATTAAGAGATGGTTCGGATTATGCATAAAATGGGTGATAAATTTCAGCTCCATTGTTATAAACATAATGGGCATATTAATAGTATTTGTGAAGAGTCGGTAGTTATAGAAGAGACTAATGATTATTTAATTTGCGGCAATTATAAAACCATGTTAATCGAAGAAGATGGGCGTGGTCATCGTACAAAAGAACCGGCAATTATAATATATTATAAACATCATTGGTTTAATATAATGGCACAGTTTAAAGAATTCGGGTTATTTTATTATTGTAATATTGCATCGCCGTACATATGGGATGACGGTGTGCTAAAGTATATAGATTATGATTTGGATTTGCGAGTTTTTCCGGACGGTGGTTATCGTATTTTAGATAAAAATGAATATAAATATCACAAAAAAATTATGCATTATTCTAAAGAATTAGAATTCATTATAAATAAAGAATTAGAAGAGCTAATTAAAATGAAGCAAAATAATGAGGGTCCATTTGATATAAAAATTGTAAACAAGTATCTAGAAATGTATAGAGAATTGATAAAATAACAAATATTAGTAATTTATTTGTTATTTTTTCATATATATATAATGGTAATAAGCCAAATAATTAAGGGAAAAACAGCAAAAAAACGTAAAATTAAAAAAAATGCAAAAAAATGTAAAATTTTTGTTGACAATTGATTTTTGATTTGGTATATTACTAATGCACACCGGAAAAAGGGTGCGAAAATGATCTTTGAAAACTAAGTAAAAAGTCAATTTTGAGTAGCTTAGGAAAAACATTCAATAAGATTTAATATAAAAATCTTTTTTATTGAGAGTTTGATCCTGGCTCAGGATGAACGCTGGCGGCATGCCTAAGACATGCAAGTCGAACGAGATGGCCCATTGAGACTGATTGAAAGTTTGCGTGCTTGCACAAGAACCGGATTTCTATCGATTTGGAATTTCCATCTAGTGGCAAACGGGTGAGTAACACGTGGGTTACCTGCCTCTAAGTTGGGGATAACAGTTGGAAACGATTGCTAATACCGAATGTTCTCTACGGAGTAAAGATGCCTTTAAAGCATCGCTTAGAGATGGGCCTGCGGCGTATTAGCTTGTTGGTGGGGTAATGGCCTACCAAGGCAACGATGCGTAGCCGAACTGAGAGGTTAATCGGCCACACTGGGACTGAGACACGGCCCAGA
>CANRDE010000003.1 GCA_947629325.1 uncultured Bacilli bacterium | reverse complement strand
ATTGTTTGCTATTTATATTACACTTTCACTGACATTTTCAAAAAATTATCTACTGACATTTTCAAAAAAATTTGACATAAAAAAGAATGAATAGTAAAGTTCATTCCTAAGTATTAAAAAAAGTAAAGAAAATATTTTTTTAATAATGAGTTCTTAATTCATAAATAATAATTTTTTCGCTTTTAATACCGACTTCTTTATTAAAAAGAGCAAATTCAACGATTACATCTATTAAATTATGAGATACAACGTAACTATAAATAAAATTAAAATGAGGGATTTGATTTAAAACATCATTATCAAAAATATCTGTTTTAATATTAAATTCTGGGCATTTTAAAGCGTCTCTAACTGATGCTTGAGGATCTGTAGTTAAGGTTGCATAAATCTCATTGTTACTTAAAAATTCTATTTCTCCAACCAATAATTGATTTTCCATATAATTTATAGAACTCACATTTATAGTAAACAAATCATAATCTTTTATTTCTTCTAGAACTTTGTTAGAATCAACTTTTAATTTAAATATTCCACTAGCTTTAGATTTATCTCTAATTGCATAATATTGAGCAGGATATTGTTTTAAAAATTTTTTAACTTTAGTCTCTTCCCCTCTTCTAAATAATTGTTCCGGAAATTTGTTCAATCCCAAATTATTAATTACTTTAATGCTTTGCAATTTATTTTCAATTTTCATGTAAATTGTTCTCCTGTATGGAAGTGCGGGTAATAAATTCCATCAACCAATATGTTTTAATCTTCACATTGTTTTAAATATTCTTCTATTGCCGAAATCATATCGGGAGAAATAACTTTATTTTTTTCATTATTGGGAATATTTTCTTTTATCTTTTCAATTGCAAATTTTAGGGGAATTTCTTCAATTTTAAAATTACCGGCTTTTTCATGTTCCGTATATTTTACTCTTGATAAATCTGGTTTTTTATCCGTTTTTATAACATAATAATATATTTCAGCTTTTCTATTTTTACCTATTTCCGGCCAATCTTTATTAAGGAATGTTACCTTCATAAAAGGGCGTTCAATTTCCTTATCATCTAAAATGATTCCTGTTTCTTCTAAAACTTCTCTTTTTAAACAATCATTAAAGGTTTCTCCCTCTTCCATGTGTCCTCCTGGAAACTGGAAGATTCCATTTTCGTTTCCAATATAAATATTATCAGAATTTAAGATTAAAGCTTTCGTTCTAATAACTGTTTCGGTAATATCTTCCTCTGTTAAATAATCATAATTATATATAACTTCTTTCAACATAATCACCTCTTTCTTATTATACCATTTTCTAAATTCTTTTAAATAAAATTTTTTAGAAGATTCTGTTTTTGACAATATTTAAGAGTGTTTTCTAAATTGTCATAAATTTTTTATAAAATATATATTGTAGCAAGAACAAACGTTTGATATAATTAATTTGGAACATTTAATAGTTGGGTGATTGCCGAGCTTCTTAATTGAAGGGAGGTGATAAGATGTCAAAAAAAGATTTTCTAATTTTCTTTTTGATTATCATTATCCTTTTACTTATAGTATTACTATTTGTAATCCTAAAATAAAAGAATCACCTAACTCAGCAATGATTTAGGTGATGCACATTATTTGGCAACACTCAACATGCGATATTGAATGTTCCTTTTTTATTTTATGCAAGTTTCCTTGACAAATACATGATAACACAAAAACGCACTCTTATCAAGTGCGTTTTCTTATTGTTTTATTTTTATTATATTTACTTATTAAAAAATTTTTCTATAATTATTCATTATTATCACAATACATTTGACCTTTAGTTTCAAGTCCCAACAATCTTCCGTATTCAAAAATATATGATAAACCAAATAAGAATATTAATTTCTTTTATTATATCAAATTTAAATATTTTCAGTATACTTCAATGTATATTGGTTGAGATATAAGCTATAACTTTATATATTTTTTTGATATAATTTAAGTAGTTATTATTCAACTTGAAATGGAGGATATATAATGGAAGAAATTTTAGATATTTTTACAAGAGATGGGAAATTTAAATTTTCTTCAATATACTTTAAACAATCAATATCGTCTGATACAATTTGATAAAATAAGCCAGTCTTTATTAGTCTTTGTAAATGATCAAAGTTTGCTTTTAAAAATTCCAAATTATCAATATAAATATGTCTTAAAATATTATTATTTAGTTCTTGAACGGATAATTTTAATAATTCACTAAATAAACAAATTTTTGTATAATAACTATTTACTATTCTAGGCAAACGTCGTGGTAACGGTGTTGTCATAATTTTCCCCCTTAGTAGAGCTTATTCTAACACATAGTTTTTAGTTTATCAAAATATGATAATAAAAAATTCTATCATAAGGGTACCCTAAAAGAAGGAGTACGACAACTTATTTTAATTTGCCATTATACATATCTTGAAATATTCCGGCCGTGGTAATTAACTCATGGTATTTACCTTTTTGAACAATTTGCCCATTATCAAAAACTAATATAGAATCACAATTCTCTAACGTTGTTAGTCTATGAGCAATTGATATTATTAACGTATTATTTTCAATTTGTAATTGCTCTATTTGCTTTTGAATATATTTTTCTGAAGTATTATCTAAGGCACTTGTCGCTTCATCTAAAATTAAAATTTTAGGTTTTCTTAAAAACACTCTAGCAATTGCAATCCGTTGCCTTTGTCCCCCGGATAAATTATTTCCTCCTTCTGCTAAGATAGTATCATATCCATTCGGAAGTGATTCAATAAAATCGTCTATATATGCTCTTTTGGCGGCTTCTTTAACTTCTTCATTAGTTACTTTTTTATGATTTCCATAACAAATATTCTCTCTAATAGTGCCTGCTACTAAAAATGGATTTTGAGGCACCAATGCTATAATCTCTGATATATCTCTACGAGATAGATTATCTAAATTTCTATTGTCAATTGTAATAATACCAGAGGTATTTTTTTCTAATTTAGTTAGAATTTTTATAAGAGAAGATTTTCCACATCCACTAGGGCCAGCTATTCCAATAAACTTTCCTTCACTAATATTTAAGTTTAAATTTGAAATAATTTTTTTATTACTATTTTTATAGGAAAAGCCTACATCCTTAAATTGTATAAAATAATTCGAATCATTTTTGATATTTTTACTCTTATTTCTTTTATAAGAAAAATCTTGTTCCAAATCAATGATATTAAAATATTCTTTCGCCAATATAGTTGATTCTGATAATTCATCAAATATACGATGTAATTCCCGCAAAGGTGTAGTTAATTGTGTAAAACATAAATATGCAGTTAATACTGTACCTACACTAATAATGTTTTCACCAGCTAAATACGCCGAAGTACCAATTACTAATACAGTAAATAATGCTTCATTAACAAATTTTAAGCAATCATAAAATGCCATTGCTTTATGATGCTTCATTTCCTTTTGACGTAAAAACTCTGACTTATTTTTAAATCTATCAACTTCAGTTTCAGCATTATCAGTAACTCTTATTACTTCAATTCCATTTATTAGCTCTACCATTGTTCCATCCATAGATGATTTTTCTTCCATTAACTCTACTCTAATCCCCTTTTGAGTCGATATTTGTCTAAAAATAATTATAATTCCTATAGGTATAACAAATAACATTAAAATTGATAAAAACAAAGGTAGTTTTGAAAAAATTACTACTATAGCAGCAATTCCACTGAAAATAGCGGGCGCAAAATCCATAAATAATAATTTTAATAATCTTATGGTTCCTTCTAAGCTTCTATTTAATTTACCATGAATATTACCTGTCATATTTTCTTTAAAATACGAAAGGGGTGCATGTAAAAGAGAACTAACTGCTTGAGAACGAGCATTTTTTTCGCATCTAGTACAAGTATCCTCTACAATTACACGACGTATTACCTTTATTATTTCGTTAGAAACTGTAACAATTAAAATAAATAATAAAAAGGGAATAATCGCAGAAAAAGATAAGTTTTCTTGATTTAATATATCATCTGTCAATTTACCAATTGATAATGGTAATAACTGACTTAGAAGTGCCGAAAGAATCATTATAAATATAATTATAATAAAATTAATTTTTTGACGTTTATTTAGCATAAGATAGATTCTTTTTATCAAATTTTGTTTTTTCATAATAAATTTTCCCTTTCAAATAAGTAACTTTGTCAATCAATTAAATCTAGAAAGATTATAGCATAAATCAAAGTATTTTAAAACTCGAACTTTTATAGTCCGAGTTTACTATCTATCTGGTGCCAAATGTAAGAATCGAACTTACGGCTAAGTATTACGAGTACCTTGTTTTACCACTAAACTAATTTGGCATTTAAATACTCTAAAAAGAGTATTAAATAATTTATTGTTCTAACTTCCTTGGGTGTCCCATGTATTTTTGATAACTTTCTTGAATATAACTATTCATATATTCTAATTTATGTTCAATATCTATAACTAAAGCTATTTGATTTCTTGCTCGATCTAAATTATGATTAGCATAATTAACTTTAAAATAGGTATCACCATTAATATAATCGTTTAAGAAGCGAATTGCAAGCTCTAAAGTAATAATTCTTATAGATTCTCCCATTAAAGATAACTCTGTTTTAGTTAAATAAGGGGCCATTTCGCTTAAATAGCCATCAGTATAAGATTTAAACAAATCTATATTAATTGAAACTTTACTTAAATCAACTTCATCTTCTTTAGAATTAGCAGAAGTAGATCTTACGCCATCCCCATAGTCAAACAACATACTTCCTGGCATTACGGTATCTAAATCAATAACCGCCAAAAAATCACCATCATCTTTATTCATTAAAACATTATTAACTTTTGTGTCATTATGAGTAACCCTCAATGGTATTCCTTCAGTTCCTAATTCACTAGTAATTTGAGAATATAAATTCTCTCTTTTTAATAAAAATACTATTTCTGGAGCGGCTGTCATTACTCTGCCAACTAAATCTAATTTAATATCATCTAATAATTGTCTAAATCTTTTATCGGTAGCGTGAAAATTTTCAATAGTTTCACTCAAATTTCCCATCGGATAATTTCTTAATAATTTTTGAAAATTTCCAAAGGCTCTTCCCGTATTAAACACAATTTGACTATCGGTTGAACAATCATATGAAACAGAATTTTCAATGTATTCATAAACCCGATAATAATCCCTCTCACCATTATTTTCTAAAAAACACAAAGATTGACCAGCGGGATTTTTAATAACAGTTAAAACTCGATGTTTATTATCGCCCTCTCTTTGTCTTTGCTTTTCTAAAAATGCTGTTACATTTTCAATGTTTTTCATTAATTTATATGGTTCAGGAAAAACATTAGTATTAACTTTTTGAATAAAATATTTTTTTTCTTCTTGAGATTTAGTTTTCATGGTAATAATAAAAGTTCTATTAATATTGCCACTATTGACAACCTCATAATTACATAACTGACCTTCTATATTAAAAAATGCTAATATTTCTTCGATCATTTAACTTCACCTGCCTTATTATTTGCCGTATCTCTACTAATTAAAAAATCCTTTAATTCTTTGGCTACTTTTTCTGGAATTATCTTAGTTAACTCTTCAAAAGGAGCATTTTTTATATTATTAATATTGCCATATTTTTTTATTAATTCTTTTTTACGAGTATTACCTATACCATCAATGTTATCTAATATACTACTTATACTACCCTTGCTTCTTAAAGTTTTATGATAATTAATAGTAAATCTATGAACTTCATCTTGGATTCTTGTTAAATAATGAAACACTTTACTATCTTTATCTAACGGAATAATGCTAAAAGTATCACCGTCAATTAATTCATTCGTACGATGTTTATCATTTTTTTTAAGTCCTACCACTTTAATTTTAATATTTAAACTATTTAGGGTATCTAAACAAGCATTTATTTGATTAATTCCACCATCTACAATAATTAAATCAGGCATTTCAGTTTTATCTAATAAAGCCCTAAAATAACGACGATAAATAACTTCCTTCATCGTATTATAATCATCATTTTTTTCTAAGCTTATTTTATACTTTCGATATTCTTTTTTATAAGGCTTACCTTCGATAAAAACAACCATTCCACTTACAGAAAAAGTTCCAAATAAATTTGAATTATCAAAAGCATCTATCCTTTTTAAAGTAGGCATATTTAAAATTTTTCGTAATTCTTCATTGGCTTCTATGGTCCGGGATTCTTCTTTAATAACCCTAGTTATTTCATTTTGCAAATAGATTTTAGCATTCATATTAGCCATATCTAAAAGTTTTCTTTTAACTCCTTTTTCCGGAATTAACCAATTACTACTAATTAAATCGGCTAATAAATTGGTATTAATACTATTGGCTACTATTATTTCCTTGGGTATTTCATGGCGAGTATAGAAATTCATTATATAATAATTAATTTCCTCGTCAGGATCAATTTTAATAGTCAATAATTCATTATGACTGCCAATTAGCTTATTATTTCTAATAAATAAAATATTAATACCAATGTGCCCGTTATCAATATAATACCCTATTATATCTCGATTAACAAAATCGTGTAATTCCACTTTTTGCTTATCTAATATAATATTAATGTAATTTAATTCTTCCGTCAATTCTTTAGCCATTTCATAATTTAAGGCTGCAGAATAATTATTAATTTTCTCTAATAATTTATCTTTTAAAATCTTGTCATTTCCTCTTAAAAAAGATAAAATTTCTTCTTCCATTTGTTGTAATTTTTCTTGGTCTACTTTTTTATTACAATATCCTAAACATTCGCCAATATGATAGTATAAACAAACATTTTTAGGCATTCCCTCACATTTTTTTAAGGGATATATTCTATTTATTAATTTTACTATTCTCCTCGCTGCATATGCGTTAGGAAAAGGGCCAAAAATAGTCTTATTATCTTTTCTTTTAATATTTAAATATCGGGAAACCTTTAATTTGGGATAAGGTTTACTAATATACTCTATATAAGGATAACTTTTATCATCTTTCAATAAAATATTATATTTAGGAGTATATTCTTTTATAAGATTAATTTCCGTTATAAAAGCTTCAGTTTCACTATTAGTAACAATATAAGTAAAATCGGCAACTTCACTAACCATTTTTCTGGTCTTACCAGTTACTGTCCCTTTAAAATAACTATTAACTCGTTTATATAAATCTTTAGCTTTCCCTACATAAATAACTTTCCCTTCTTTATCACGCATTTGATAACTACCGGGAAGGTGAGGCACTAAATTTAACTTATCCTTTAACATTAAAATCACACATCCATTAATATTTTTAGTATAACATATAAAAATATAAGTGTAAATTAATGGTTAAAAGCTATTTTATATTTTAGTTTTCATCATAATTTTAAATACTCTTTTTAAATTTTCTTTTTTATCATGGTTCATATCTATAAAATTAATATGCATTTGATAACCACTATCTAAACTAAGTAATAATTCTGTCTTGCCCGGTTTAAAATTAATAGCACTTGTGGAAATAGAAATATAAGGAATAATATGAATTTTCTTATAATAAACTGCTAAGGAGTCACGGTCAAAAAGTACCATTTTTTTATCGGTAAAAACGGCATAATCTTTACTGTTTTTATAAGATAATATAATTTGTTCATTATCCTCTATATATTCTTTAGCATAATCAGGTAAATCATCTTCTCTAACTTCCATTTTTAAATCAAAATATTTAGTTAATTCTTTAAATTTTATATACGCCATGCTTAAACACCTCTATATTTCTAATCTAATTCTAACATAAACTAGAACAAAAAAAAAGAAGTTTACAATTAACTGTAAACTTTCTTTACTATTAAATATTAATTGATTTTATATAATTTAATTCATAGCTTAATGAACCAATAAAATTAAAACCATTATATTCTTCAAAAGCTTCTACTTCAGTTTGAGGAGCTTCCATTATAGCATCATCTAAAAATGTTGCTAAAATAATACTATCTTGTTCTAAATCTATATTTGCTTCATTACTAACTACTGGTTCATATTTAGCTTCAAAGCCTTGAATTTTTATACCACTATAATCGATAGTAGATACTTCCCAACCAACAAATTCATATCCTTCTTTGGCTGCTGGAGCTTCCATAACGATAGAAACATCGCCTCTTCTACCTTCAACTATTGTAGCATTTTTATTATTTGTACCACGTTCATTAAATCCTTCACATCTAGTAGAATCACAACTAAATTGTGCCCACCATATAACAGACTCTGGACGGTAACCTTTAGCAATAAACTCATTATATTCTTCATCATTTGCAGATGTAACAGTAATTGTGCTTTCTTTCAAAGTATTTCCTGTTTGAGTTTTGCTATAAGCCATGGCAAGATAAGGGAACTCGTCCATAACGATGCCATCAGCAGTTACATTAGCTGTCATATTAGCTAAATCAGAATTTAATTCTCCTATTACTGTTAACTCTTTAGTGATAACAGAAACACCATCATCTTCGCCAATTGCTGTTATGGTAATAGTAACAACATCTCCTGGCTTAACAGTATCAGGAATTACCAAATCAGTAGAATATCCATATCTCATTTCAGAATTGCCTGGATATGCAACTCCAGCTATTTTGATGTTTTCAACTTTAACACCATTCATAGCGATTTCAACAGTTTTAGGTTTATTAGAAGCATAATATTCAGCTTCAATATGAACTGTATCTCCTGCTTTAACATTAGGATATGTTCCGTTAGAAATATTAACATTTACTTTTTGAGCTTCTGGACCTTTTCTAGACAAAACAACTTTAAAAGTACTAGTATTACCAGCTTTGTCAGTCAATACTACTGTATATGGACCTGCCCAACTTTGATTAAATGTCATTCTATCTGCACCGTTTACTTTTGATGTTGCTATTCCACTTAATTCATCTATTCCTTTTCCGGTAAATCTTTCTCCTGTTATATATATTGTCTCTGTATGTTCTGGTCCATATACTGTCTCTCCTACTAGTATACTTGGTGCTGTGGCATCTATTTGATACCATCCTTTTCTTTCCATTGTTTCATTTCCGGCTTTATCTACTACCTTGATGTTAAACATATGTCTGCCTTCGACATCAGCTTTAATTTTTACTGTATATGTTCCATCACCATTATCTGTTATATCTTCTTCAGCTACTTTTATTGCACTAGCTGAATTTAATGCACTTTTCATGCTATTTTCATTATTTGATCCATTCCATGCATAATATACAGATTCTAAATTATCTTCTGTTATTGTTACTGTAAATTCATATGGTTGTTTCCAATATTTACTTCCTGTTGTTCCACCTATTGCTACAGTTGGTTCTTCTTTATCAATTACAAATGTAAATTCAGTTACATTTCCAGCTTTATCAGTAGCTTTTACATAGTATCTACCATTTTTTGTTAATGTCATTCCATTTGTAAATTCTAATGCTTCACCATCTTTTTCAAATGTGAAACTTACTTCATTTAATTCAGAATAAGTAACAGTTACATCTTCATCATAATACATTACTTCTTCATGTTTTTTTTCTATCTTTTGACCATTCAATTTAAATGCTGGAGGATTCTTATCTACTCCAAATTCAACTGTTACAGAGTTACCAGCTACATCAGTTACAACTAATGTATAATTTCCTCTGCTAATTTTAGTTCCACTTATATATTCTGCCCCATTTAATAATGCTGTGTATTCATGGGCATCAGTTATAATGGCATACATATCATCAGTATAATATCCTGGTTCAACTTCTTTATTGCCTTTAACAACATATAATTTTACTTCTGGTTTAGTTTTATCAATAGTAAAGGTAATAGAAACAGTATTGTTTACTTTATCTGTTACAGTTAAAGTATATTCCCCTTCTTCACTAATTTCTGTTCCTAAAGTATAACCTTCAACTACATTACCATCTTTTGTTAATACCACATTATCAATATTTTTTTCTTCAACTGTTAAGGTAACTGGGGTGTTGTAATATCCACCATCTTCAGCCCCTTTAATAACAGGAATATCTTTATCTAAAACTACTTTAAAAGTACTAGTATTACCAGCTTTGTCAGTCAATACTACTGTATATGGACCTGCCCAACTTTGATTAAATGTCATTCTATCTGCACCGTTTACTTTTGATGTTGCTATTCCACTTAATTCATCTATTCCTTTTCCGGTAAATCTTTCTCCTGTTATATATATTGTCTCTGTATGTTCTGGTCCATATACTGTCTCTCCTACTAGTATACTTGGTGCTGTGGCATCTATTTGATACCATCCTTTTCTTTCCATTGTTTCATTTCCGGCTTTATCTACTACCTTGATGTTAAACATATGTCTGCCTTCGACATCAGCTTTAATTTTTACTGTATATGTTCCATCACCATTATCTGTTATATCTTCTTCAGCTACTTTTATTGCACTAGCTGAATTTAATGCACTTTTCATGCTATTTTCATTATTTGATCCATTCCATGCATAATATACAGATTCTAAATTATCTTCTGTTATTGTTACTGTAAATTCATATGGTTGTTTCCAATATTTACTTCCTGTTGTTCCACCTATTGCTACAGTTGGTTCTTCTTTATCAATATTGCTTATTGCTACGTCAACTGAACCTTTATTACCAGCTTTATCAGTTATTTCTACTGTTTCTGTTGTATTTTCAGTATAAACTTTAGTAAATGTCTTATCATCTACTTTTGTCCAACCTGCTGGTGTTTCAATTGCTTCACTTGTAGTCATTGTAACTGTTACATCATTATTTGTCCATTCTGTTTCACTATATGTTACTGTTCCGATTGGCATTGCCATATCAATAGTAAATTCTACTGTAGTTTCATTAAATGCTTCATCAGTAACGGTTACTGTATATGTACCATCTTCTTCAAATGTTAATTCATTTAAAGAAACTTCCTTTCCGTTAACTGTTGCTTTGGCATTTTGATCATCAACAGTTAAGGCAACTTTTTTATTATTGATTGAATTGTTTTCAACACCTGTAATTGTAGGTGCTTGAACATCATCCAATGTCTTAGCTAATTCATCTAATGTTTTATTTAATTCGTCTTTTAAATTTTCAATAGTTAAATCAGCTACTTTACTTACAATATCTTTTGAAGTTCTAAAATCTCTTGCTTGATCAAGCTCTGCTTTATTAGTTGCTGCCTTAGTTTGTTGTCTTAAACTTTCTACTAAGCCTTTAACATCTATTCCTTCTTGAACTTCGTCTAATCTTTCTTGTAATTCTGTTTTTTGTGATTCATTTTTTAAATCATCAACTAATGATTGTGCTGAACCATAAGAATTACTTTCAATTTTTTGTTCTGCTTCAATTACTGCTTGTAATGCTTTTGCATAAGTATCATCTACAGGTGCTTCAGCATTTGCGGCCCCATTAACAGGATTTTGGACTCTATTATCATCAGTAGTCTCAGCATCATTATCTAAATCTGAGCTGCTATTTTGATCATCGTTTTTATCTTTGTCGGTAACATTACTATTATTTGTATTGCCACCATTTCCTTTTAATTCATCATCGCCTGGATTAGCAAATGTAAAAATTGTTAAACCTAAGAAGATAAATAAGACAATCAAAATAATAACAAATTTTTTCTTATTTTCCATAAAAACCTCCTACCCTTAACAAATAATTATGTAAAATATGACGAAAATATTTCACATTCAAGTATATTATAGAACAAAAGATTGATAATGTCTAGAAGATTTATTAAAAAAATATGGTTATTTTTTACACTATTTTCATTTGATTTAAAGGCCAAATTCTTAATCTGACTTTCCCCAATATATCACTTTTTTTAATCAAACCTACAGATGCATCTCTACTATCTAAAGAATCGCCTCTATTATCCCCTAAAACCAAATACATATCATCCGGTATTTCGTTATAGCCTAATTCATTTAAAGAAAAATTAGCCGTTTGAACACCATTTAAATATTCTTCTTCATATTTAGTACCATCAATATATAACTCACCATTTTGGAATTCCACATATTCATGAGGTAAACCCACTACTCTTTTGATTAAATATTTAGAATCAGCATAATATAAGGAAACAACATCCCCTCTATTTATGTTTTTAAAGCGATACGTAATTTTATCCAATATTAATATATCTCCATTTTTTAAATTAGGCGACATAGAAGGGCCTACTACTTGTTGCAATCCCACTACATAAACTGCTAAAAAAAGGACAACAACAATTATTAAAATATATTTAAAAGCATCTTTAAAAAATTCTTTTATTTCTAACCAGTCCATATTTATCCTCCTTACTAATTTTAACACATCAATCTTCTAAAAATAAAATATCTTTATTTATAATTGTATAAATATGTCAAAGATATTTTATTTTATGTTACAATGATAAAAAGGAGAATATATGAAACTTATAAATAATTATACGTTAGAAATTAAAAAATCAAAATTTATTGCTTATTATTTTTCTATTAATAATATTGATGAAATCACAACAGTTTTATCTAATTTAAAAAAAGAACATAAAAGAGCTAGGCATATACCTTATGCTTATAAACTTGGTAATATAATTAAAAAAACTGATGATAAAGAACCTGCTAATACGGCCGGAACCCCAATATATAATGTGATACTTCAAAATAATTTAGATAATGTACTCATTGCCGTGGTAAGATATTTTGGTGGTGTTAAATTAGGAACTGGACTTTTAACTAGATCTTATCTAAATAGTGCTTTAGAAGTTATAAAAAAAGTGGATTAATCATCCACTAATTTTTTATAAATATCTTTAATTTCTTCCGGAGTCCGATAACCTATTTCTTTTCGGGCCATTACTCCGTCTTTAAAAAAGCATAACGTTGGTACGCTCATAATACCAAATTTAACAGCTAAATTTTGAAATTTTTCGGCATCAACTTTAATGATATCCATGTAATCAATTTCTTCTAAAATATTACTGAGCATTTTACAAGGGCCACACCACTCCGTGTAATATTCAACTAAATTAACGCCTTTCTCAACTAAATCAAAAAGCTCTTCTTCTTTTGTTAAATATTTAACCATTGTTCGAAGCCTTTGCCAAACATTACATTATTTAAATCAAGTTTACCAGTATCAATTAATTCTTGGGCTTTATCTTTGGTAATTAAACCATAACTAATTTCTAATTGTAAAATATGTAAATTAATATCTTGAGTACTATTAGATTCATCTTCTTGTAATTCTTTTATACTAGTATATATTTCTTTAGCACCAGTTGCTACACCATATAAATAATTACCAACTACTGGGGTATGATTAATCATAAAATCAGAAATCTTGCTATCAAGAATCCAATTAGCTGAAATATTGAATGAACCTAAAGCAAAAACTACTAAAAATAAGAATACCCAAGCTTCAACAAAACCAATAATCGCCCCACCTATTTTTGAAGGAATTATCCAAATCACTGTAAATTTTAGGAGTGTATCAATAAATCCTGTAACGGAAATAATAATATTTAAAACGCAATAAAGTAAAATAAAAATTACAATAAAGGCTAAAACATTATATACCAAAATATTTAATGCCGTTAATCCCTCAAAACCAACAAAGTTAAAGAATGGCATGTTATCAATCAAGAATTCAGCTAAATAATATCTTAGTGAATAACTGATTATAATAACAGCTACTAATCCAACTAAACTTACTAATGATTTAATTAATCCTTTCTTTTGTCCTGCGTAAACTCCTAATAATAGAAAAACTACTATTAAAAAATCAATTGCTAAACTCATTTTACTCATCTCCTATTTTAAATTATATTACATTTGTAATGAAAAATAAAGCAGAATATGATAAAATTGTTTTGAGGTGTAAAATGACCATTGTATTTAAAGTATCTGATAACTTAAAAGATAAAATTATTGATTATTATAAAGATTTGAGAAAAGAGAAAACTCCCCCTTATGCTGTATTTCAAGCTATGGAAGCTGATACTACTATCACATTATATGAGAGTGGCAAAATAATGTTTCAAGGGGTTTCAGCAGATATTGATGCTAATATATGGATTGATTTAGAAAAAAAATTAAATAATCGAATTATTAATTTGGATGGTACAGAAACAAAAGAGAAAGCTTTAAATAAAGATATTGTTGCTTTGTCTACAATTGGATCAGATGAAGTAGGTACAGGAGATTTTTTTGGCCCCATCGTTGTTACTGCTACATTTGTTTCTAATAATGATTTTGAATTTCTGCAAAATTTAAGAGTTAAAGACTCTAAAAAAATATCCGATGAAAAAATAAATCAAATAGCACCGGAAATAATGAAAAGAATTCCTTATGTGACCACTATTTTAGATAATAAAACTTATAACGAACATTATAGTCAAAAAAATAATATGAATAAATTAAAGGCCATTTTACATAATAAAGCTTTATTTGAATTAAAAGAAAAAAACAATTTTAGTTATGCCAAAATTATTGTTGATGAATTTTGTAGTAAAGAAAATTTTTATAAATACATTGAAGATATGCCCAATAAAGTTTACCATATTACTTTTATGACCAAAGCTGAAGATAAAGTATTAAGCGTAGCTTGTGCTTCTATTATTAGTCGTTATACCTTTTTGCGAAAGATGGATGAATTATCAGAGCAATTGCAAATTGTACTTCCTAAAGGCGCCGGTGAAAATGTTGATAAAGTGGCTAAAGAAATTGTAGAAGAATATGGAATAGATAAACTAAAAGAAATTGCTAAAATGAATTTTAGTAATGCTAATAGACTATAAAAAATCGCTTAAATAGTGATTTTTTTAATTTTAATTATTTTAAACTAACATAATAGAATATATTTTGCTATATTCTATTTTCTTCTTTTATTTCATTAAAATAATTATTACCATTTTTACTATATGATTTACTTCCGTTTACTTTAATACTATGTGATCTGAATGATAAGTAATTATGAAGTGTATTCTCGGAATATAAGAAATCAATAATAGCATCATAACCAGAGTTATTAGTATCATTTATATGTTTTAAATAACTACCGCTTTGATATACAACGAATTGATTTGGTGATATGGCCTGATAATATAAGTTCATTCCTTTTCCTTGGCCAAATTTGTTATCAACGGATTTTACCCAATTTTTACTATGCGTACGGTTATAAATCGTATTTATTACCGCATAAGCATCATCATATGAATTATATTCTGCTTCACTTAGAACAATACCACATAACACTTTAAATTGATATTCCGATAAATCATATTTTTCCAAAATATTTTGAATTTTTTCCTCTTTTGTTAATACTACTACTGTAAATGAGTCCATTTCTTTGTAATTAAAAGTATTAACTATAGTACTAGATGCTGGTACTACCAATAATATTATTGTTAAATAAATCACTGGCAATACTAAGTATCTTAAATTATATTTATAAATTAAATATCGCATGTAACCCCACAACATGTGGAGGACATATGTGCTTTCAATTAAATTATTCATCATTTCCCCCTGAATGAACAAATTAATTATAGCATATATTTAATTTTATGTCAAATTGTGTCAAAAAATTTGGACTATTTTACCAAAAATTAACATTTTATCTTAAAGCTTTTTGAAAATCTCTAAATTCCGGTTCAGTTTCTAAATCAGTCTCAGCTAATTCTTTAAATAAATCTTTTTGCTTTTTAGTTAATTTGGTTGGCATAATAATATTAATTACAACATACATATCTCCATATGATTTACTATTAACCCCTTTTATACCTTTACCTCTTAATTTTAATTTAGTATAATTTTGGGTTCCAGGTTTAATTTCTATATATCCATTGCCATTAAGCGTAGGAATTTCTTTTTTACAACCTAGAACCGCTTCCGTAATAGTAACAGGAACTTCTAAGTAGATATCATCATCTTGTCTTTCAAAATATTTATCTGGTTCTACCTCAAATTCTAAGTAAATATCCCCATTAGGTCCCCCGTTAATGCCGGCACCACCTTTACCACTTAAGCGAAGTTGATTGCCTGTATCTATTCCAGCTGGTACTGTAACAGTTAAAGTCTTATTCTTTTTAACTCTGCCTTCTCCCCGGCATTCTGAGCATATTTCTTTATAAGTTTTACCTGAGCCATTACAATTAGGACATGTTTTTTGGGTTTGCATAATGCCAAATAATGTTCTTTGTTCTTCTCTTATAACACCAAGGCCATCACAAGTAGAACATTTCTTTTCCCCAAAGCCACCTTTACCATTACATTCATCACAATTTTCAGTGACAGTTAATCTAATGTCCTTTTTGCATCCCTTAACGGCTTCTTCAAACGAAATTTTAATATGCATTAATAAATCTTCACCACGGCGAGCAGATTTTCGGGTTCGACTATTTCCCCCAAAACCGGAAAATGACGAAAAGCCCCCAAATCCTCCGCCAAAAAGATTAGAAAGAATATCATCTAAATTAATGTCACCCATATCAAATCCTGCTCCGCCTTGAGCACCATCAAAAGCAGCATGACCATATTGATCATATTGAGCTCTTTTGTTTTTATCGGATAAAACTTGATAAGCTTCACCTATTTCTTTAAATTTTTCGGCCGCTCCCGGTTCTTTATTAACATCTGGATGATATTTCTTAGCTAAAACTCGGAAAGCTCTTTTGATTTCCTCATCTGTGGCATTCTTTGAAACACCTAATACTTCATAATAATCTTTTTTATTCATTATTTATCACATCCCATTAATACTTTATATTCTTCAATCAACTGATCCATAAATTGAATGGCTTCCCTAAATACTTCTGTTTTAGTTAAATCAATTCCCGCCACTTTTAATGAATCTAGAGGATTTTTAGTACATCCTAATTGTAAAAATTTTAAATATTTATCCCGAGTTTTTATATCGCCCTCATAAATTTTATTAGCTAAAGATATAGCAGCAGCAAATCCTGTAGCATATTGATAAACATAAAAATTCATATAAAAATGTGGTATTCTTTCCCATTCAAATTTAATTGGTTCATCTATAACAACATTTTCGCCAAAATAAAGCTTATTTAATTCATAATATTTTTCGCTCATGTTTTGATGAGTTAATACCTCACCTTGTTCTGTATAATTATGAATAAATAATTCAAATTCCGCAAACATTGTTTGGCGAAATATTGAAGCTTTATATTTTTGTAATAAATTATCTATTATTTTTAACTTTTCATTTTTATCGCTTGTATGGTCCAATAAATAACGGCATAACAATATTTCGTTGGTTTGACTGGCTACTTCAGCAACAAAAATACTATATCCATAATCTTGATAAGTTTGATTTTGACACGCGTAGTAATAATGCATAGCGTGGCCCAATTCATGAGCGAGAGTAGATACGTCATCTAATATTCCTTCAAAGCTTAAAAGAACATAAGGATGAGCTTCATAACAAGCCGTACAATAAGCTCCTCCTCTTTTTCCTTCATTGTTGCAAGAATCTATCCATCCCTCTTCAAAAGCCTTTATGATATCTTGATGATATTCTGAACCCAAAGGCTCTACCGCTTTTAAAACTAAATCTTTTGCTTGCTCAAAAGTATATTTTTGCCCCTCTCCTTTAAAAGTGTCCGCATATGTATCATAAATATGAAATTCTTCTAAACCTAATAGCTTTTTCTTCAAATCCCAGTAACGATATAAGGAAGGTAAATTTTGATGAATAGAGTCAATTAGATTATAATAGACTTTTTCATCTATTTCATTTCCATATAAAGAAGCATTTAAACTATCTTTATATCCTCTAATTTTAGCATTAACAACATTTTTCTCTACTTCATTTCTTAAAATAGTAGCAATCGTATTTTTAAAAGATTCATATGTTTTAAATAAAGAAGTAAAAGCTTGCTTTCTTACTTTGCAATCATTATCTCTAATATAAATAGCATAATTACTTTCGGTTAATTCAACATTTTTACCATTAACTTTGATACTATCAAATTTAAAGTCACTATCAGTTAAGGACCCTGCTATCTCCTCGGGAGCATCCATTAATTTAGCAAAATTAGTCAAAACTTTTTCTACCTCTTGGTTTAAAATATGAGGTTTATAACGATAAATATGTTTTAAACTTCTTTCATAAGGCTTTAAATCTTGATTTTGATCTATATATTTTTGAACTACAGAAAAATCTGCTTGTAATAACTCGGGAACAATAAAGGAAGACACTTCCAAATATTTAGTGTAAAGATTTTTAGCCTTGCCCAAAATTTCTTGATATTTAATGTCGGTAGTATCAGCATCATTATTTATATGAGCATAAATATAAATTTTTTCCATATTTTTAGATATATCGGTATCAAATGTTAATATTTCTAAAAGAGTGGTGGCATCATCTAAAATGTGGCCCTCATATTTAGCATAATTTTTTAATTTTTTTTCTAAAGATTTAACTTCCTTTAACCAATCTTCATCACTTTTATAAAGGGCCTTAATATCCCATTTATATATGTCTTTAAATTCAGTCCGTTTTTTTGCCATCTAAATCCTCTCTCTAACTAAAAGTAAGGCTCTAGAAATAGAGCCTAAAACCCTTTATATTATTTTTCTTCAAATGTTGCTTCTTCTACATTATCATCATTATTTGTATTTGAACTATTAGTTGAATCTGCTTTTTCTTCGCTATTTTCTGGTTTTACATTTTGATAAACTTTAGCGGCTAAATCCATTGCTGTTTTAGAAAGTTCTTCCGTTTTTTCTTTAATTTTATCAATATCATGACCTTCTAATTCTTTCTTTAAGTCTTTAACTAAATCTTCCGCTTTTTCTTTATCTTTAGAATCAACTTTGTCACCTAAATCTTCTAATGCTTTTTCGGTTTGGAAAATCATGGCGTCAGCATTATTTCTGACCTCAGCTTCATCTTTCTTTTTCTCATCTGCTTCTTTATTAGCCTCTGCTTCTTTAACCATCTTTTCAATTTCTTCATCAGAAAGATTAGTGCTTGAAGTAATTGTTATAGATTGCTCTTTACCAGTTCCTAAATCTTTAGCTTTAACATTAACTATACCATTGGCATCAATATCAAAAGTTACTTCAATTTGAGGAACTCCTCTTTTAGCTGGTGGTAAATTAGTAAGTTGGAAATTACCTAAAGTCTTATTGTCAGAAGCCATAGGTCTTTCTCCTTGTAAAACATGAATGTCAACAGCTGGTTGATTATCAGCAGCAGTACTAAATACTTGACTCTTACTAGTTGGAATTGTCGTATTTCTTGGAATTAAAACAGTCATAACATTTCCTAAAGTTTCAATTCCCAATGATAATGGAGTTACATCTAATAAGACGATATCATCGACTTCACCAGTTAAAACTCCTCCTTGGATAGCTGCTCCCATAGCTACTACCTCATCAGGATTAACTCCTTTATTAGGTTCTTTTCCTAATTCTTTTTTAACAAGTTCTTGAATATATGGTATACGAGTTGAACCACCAACTAAAATTACTTTATCAATATCTGAAGATTTTAATTTAGCGTCTTTTAAAGCTTTTCTAACTGGCTCTAAAGTAGAGTCAAATAAATCACGGCATAAATCTTCAAATTTTGCTTTTGATAAGCTCATTTCTAAATGTTGAGGTCCTTCATCAGTTTGAGCGATAAATGGAAGGCTGATAGCAGCATTAGTCATACCAGACAAATCTTTTTTAGCTTTTTCAGATGCATCTTTAATTCTTTGCATTGCCATTTTGTCTTTTGCTAAATCAATACCATGCTCTTTTTTAAATTCATCTACTAAATAATCAGAGATTCTTTTATCGAAATCATCGCCGCCTAAATGATTATTACCACTAGTTGATTTTACTTCAAATACTCCATCACCTAGTTCAAGGATAGAAACGTCAAATGTTCCTCCTCCTAAATCATATACTAAAATTGTTTCTAACTTATCTTGTTTATCAAGACCATAAGCTAAAGCTGCAGCAGTTGGTTCATTAATAATTCTTTCTACCTCTAAACCAGCAATTTTACCAGCATCTTTTGTTGCTTGTCTTTGGGCATCGTTAAAGTAGGCTGGAACTGTAATAACCGCTTTAGTAACTTTTTCACCTAAATAACTTTCGGCATCTTTCTTTAATTTCATTAAAATTTTGGCACTAATTTCTTGTGGCGTCCACATTTTTCCATTTGCTTCAACCTTTTCATCAGTTCCCATTTTTCTTTTAATTGATGAAATAGTATTTTTAACATTAGTTACTGCTTGTCTTTTGGCTGTTTCTCCTACTAATTCATCATCGCCTTTAAAGGCTACAACTGATGGAGTAGTTCTGTTTCCTTCACTATTAGGAATAACTTTTGGCTCTCCACCTTCTAAGACTGCGACACAACTATTTGTTGTACCTAAGTCAATACCTATAATTTTACTCATTTATATCAATCCTTTCATTCGAGTATTTTTAAGATATATTATTCATTAACCTTAACCATAGCTGTTCTAATAACTTTTTCGTTATATGTATAGCCTTTTTGAAGAATACATGTTACATATCCTTTTTCAACACCCTCAATATGTTCTGTCAAAACAGCTTCCATACTTTCGGGATCAAAAGGCTTATTTAAGCACTCAATTTCTTTAACCCCTATATCTTCTAAATTTTTCTTTAAATCATTATAAATTAGAACAAATCCTTCTAAAAATTTGGCTATTTTATCTTGATCATCTTCACTTTTCATGGAAATTGCTCTTTCAAAATTATCTAATATAGTTAATATCTTTTTAATTAGCGATTCCCCTTCATATCGATAAATTTTAGCAATTTCTTCTTCATATCTTCTTCGCATGTTCTGCATTTCGGCCGTAACCCTTAAAAACTTATCGTTTAATTCTTGATATTCGGCTTTTATTTTTTCAATTTCTATTTCCTTTTGCTTTTCTTTTTCTTTTTTAATATTTTTTTCTTCTTTTATTTTATTTTTCGTATTTATATTATCTTTTTTAATTTCTTCGTTATTTTTCATCTTTTCCCTCTATTTTATCTACCATGTAATTCAAAAGTGAAACAACTCTTTCATATTCCATCCTCTTAGGGCCGATAATCGCGATTGTTCCTTCTTCACCACCGGATTTATATTTTCTTTTGATAACCGTCACATTATCATCAAAATGAGAATCTTTACCAATGTATATTTTTAATTCATCATTTTCATCTATTTTATCAACCATTTCTTTAAAAGATTCATCTTCTAATTTAGAAGCAATTCTTTTAATATTTTCCGTATCGTCATATTCCGGCTCTTTTAAAAGGTTAACTCTTCCTGATACATGAAGATTAGTATTATGTAGCAGGAAGTCATTAAAGGCATCATAGAAAATATGATAAACCGTTTCATAATCTTTAACCTTTTTGGCAATAATTGGTTTAATTTCAAACTCAAGTTTTTCGGCCACTTTATTGATTGGGGTTCCTACTAACATCTTATTAACCATTTCACTAACTTTGATTATTTCAGCGATATCTGTATTGGCTGGTAAGATAAATTGTTTATTTTCCACTACCCCTTTGTCTGTGCAAACAATAGCAATAATTTTATCAACATCAAGAGAGATAATATTAATTTGCTTTAATAAATTATCACTGCTACTTTTACCTAATACTACAGATGTATAATTGGTCAAATCACTGATAATTTCCATGCACTTAGTAATCGCATCATTAACTTCCAATTCTTTATTGGAAAAGATAGTTTGTAATTTAAGCATATCTTCTCCCGTTAAATCTTTGGGTTTCATTAGATTCTCTACATAATATCGATATCCTAATTCACTAGGTATTCGGCCACTTGATATATGATTCTTTTCAATATATCCCATATTTTCTAATATAGCCATTTCATTCCTGATCGTGGCACTTGAACATTTTAATTTTTTACATAGTGATTTACTTCCCACTGGTTTAACTGTCTTAACATAATTCTCAACAATTTCTTTTAGAAGTTCTTTTTTTCTTTCATCCATTAACACAGTATCACCGCCTTTAGCATACATTCTTCTCGAGTGCTAACTCCATTATAATATTATGCTTAGCACTTGTCAAGTTATGAGTGCTAATTTTTTTAAAAATATTTTTAAGGAAAAAGAGACTTGAAAAGTCTCCTGGTAAAAGAACATTTTATGTTACTATCAATATAATATTATAGGTGATTTATTTATGCCCCATAAAAACAATCCTACTTTTTTCGTGCTTTGTGCAGTTGGCTTATGTATTCTTATTTTTTATCAATTAATTATTACTTTTATTTTGCCCTTTCGTTATAATATTTTTATTTTAACCATTGAAATTATTTTATTAATTATCTGTATCAGTCGCATAGTATGGTTTTAAGAAAGCTTCAGTTTTAAAAATATAGTCTAACTTTTGCCTCATATTTTTGCAAACATCAAATTCAGGGCCTTCAAAACTAATTTCTGGTACTAAAGATATTAATATGAAAAAAAGTTTTTGCTCTTGAGCAGATAAACTAGTAATAGCCAAATATTTATTATAAATAGTAGTAAATTCCAAATCCCAAAAATTATTTTGATACAATTTAACTAAATCTAATACCGGCGTATCAAATTTGGCTTTATCCCAACTGATTAGATAATCTTTATCTCCCCTTAAATAGTGATCAAGACTTAAATTATTATGTATAAGCGAAATTCTTTCGCTCTTTTTTTCTTTGACTAAACTATACCATTCATCTAATTCTCTTTCCGTAAATGCTAAAGCTGCAGTAATTTTAGAATAATTACGGACAAATTCGTATCCACTAGGTGACATGTAAATTTCTTTTAAAAATAAATCATAATACTTCAAATAGTAATCTCTTAAATAATAAATATTATTTTTAATATCTTCATATATTTCTTTATATGTTTCTTCGGATACTTCTTTATTAAAAGAAGTCTTAGAATGTAAAAGCGCCACTAAAGTAATTAAATCTTCGCTTTTACTAGGATTAATAACTTCTTTATCTTCAATATATTCATAAACATAAGCATCATCTCTACTATCTATAAATAATTCCGGAAAATATGAGAAATCTCGAGATTTTAAATAATTAAAAATACTAATTAAATCTTTATTTGGGGGCTTTTTTTTAACAACAAAATTGCCACTCGTTGTCTCCAAAATCGTGCATTTTCCTCTTATTGTAAAACGATATGGTTTATATAAGGATTTAAGAGAATCTAGTTTATTCATCGCATTTTGGAATTAAAACTTTATCACCAGCGCTTAAATTATCGATATTATTATATTCTTGAATAATACTACTAGGGACGTTATAAATACTACTGATAGTTTCTAAAGATTCGCTTTCCTTAGCAATATGAATATGATAAGTTACAAATGTATCATCACTCGATTTAATTGTTTCCATAATCGTTTTTTCTTCCTCTTTTGTAATTCTTTTTTCTTTATCTTCTTTATTTCCCTCCATTAAAGTTGGTTCTTCTTTCGCTACCATTTCTGTTGATTTCGAAATTGGGTTATCTATAACTTCCTCTTTTTCTCTTACTTTTATTTTCTCTTGTGGCTTTTCTTCCACACCTTCTTCTTTCTCTTCCACCATTTGAACATTTTCTTCATCATTTAAATCATTCTCCTTCTCTAAAAAATCATCAATTAGGGATAATTCATCTTCTAAATCTTCATCTTTAACTCTTTCAAAAAGCTCTTCCTCACAATTAACTTCCGCAGTTAAAGAATATTCAATATTTACTTTCAATTTATTATTATCCACTATATCATAAGAAAAATCCTCTATATTGAATTCCAAAGTGTCTTTAACAATGTCATCTCTTAATTCTACAGTAAATGGTAAAGTGTATTTAAAGGGCTCTTTATTAATGCTTACTTCATGAGTTCGATATTCACCACTGATATAAAAGTTACCTAAAACTGCCCCATCATTTACATTAAAATCATGTTCTAATGACATTTTGGTGATTTCAAAAATATTAGTTTTAAATTCTATTTCGCTTTCAAATGGTATTTTAATAAACATATTATCATCTCCTAAAAAATAATATGTTATAAAAAAAATAATATACTCACGATATATTATTTTCTATTTCACTCGTTTGAAAAAAATCATTATAGATGGTGGCATAATTATTTACCAACTTTATTTCTACATTATCTAAAATTTGCTTAGGAACTTCTGCTAAATCAATGCCATTATCTTCTGGAATATAAACTTTTTTAATACCAGCATTATAAGCAGCGATTAATTTTTCTTTTAACCCTCCCACTTTTAGAATATTTCCTTTTAGGCTAATCTCTCCTGTAAAAGCTACTTCTTTACTCATTTTTACTTCTAATAATTTAGACAGCAAAGCGGTTGTTATGGCAACGCCACACGAAGGTCCCTCTTTTTTAGTAGCTGTATCTAACAAATGAAGATGAATGGTATGATTATAAAATTCAGTATTACTAACATAGTTTTTTTCTTTTATATAAGAAGATGCTACCGCAATACTTTCTTTCAAAACCTCCCCTAAAGAACCTGTAACAATAGTTTTTTCTTCCCCATTATAAATGGAACATTCAATTCTTAAAATCGTTCCTCCGGCATTAGAATAAGCTAACCCATTTACAATTCCCGGTTCCCTTATTTCTTTATTATCATCAATACTATTATAATCTTTTAAATACTTAGCAATATCCAAATTATTAATAGTATAACTATCAGGTTTACTAGTAATAACTTTAGTTACTAAAGTTTTCAAAACTCTTGTTAAACCACGAACTCCGGCTTCTTTAGTATAATTATTAATTAAATATATTAAAGTTTCATCTTTCATAACTAATTTTTTCGTAATTTTAAATTCCTCATATATTTTAGGTAATATATATTTTTTAACAATATCTACTTTTTCAAAAACCGTATAACTAGATAATTCAATTATTTCTAATCTATCATATAAAGTTAAAGGAATATTATCTTTACTATTAGCGGTTAAAATAAAGAAAACATTGCTTAAATCAAAGGGCTCTTCAATATAATTATCGACAAAAGCTTTATTTTGGGTACTATCCAAAATGTCTAATAAAGTACTAGCTGGATCGCCCTTATAGTCCTTTACCATTTTATCAACTTCATCTATTAAAATAACCGGATTATTGGTATTGCACTTTCTTAAACCTTGAATTATTTTACCAGGAAGAGCACCTAAATAAGTTCTTCTTGAGCCAATTAATTCAGTAGAATCATTAAGGCCACCAACACTAATTTTATAAAATTCTCTATTTAAAGCCGCAGCAATACTTGAAGTAATTGTGGTCTTTCCTACCCCAGGGGGCCCAATTAAACATATAATGGGACTAGATATTTCGGGATTAATATTTTTAATATTTACATAATCTTCAATTCTCTTTTTTACTTCTTCTAAACCATAATGGCTTTTATTTAAGCTATTTAAAACACTTTTGACATTTAAATTCTCTTTCGTTTCGTTATGCCAAGGCAAATTTAAAACCCAATTTAAATAACTTCTAATAACGGAATTTTCAGGAGAATTAGATGATATTTTTTCCAACTTTTTGATTTCTTCTTTTAGTTTTTGCGTAGTTTTAGAATTTAAAGATAATTTTTCTAATTTATGATAGTATTCTTTTAACTCTTGATCATTATCTTCTTTTATTCCTAAATTAGCTTCTATTTCTTTAATTTTCTCTTTTAAAAAATATTCTTCTTGTTCTTTGGATAATCTGATTTGCACGTTATTATCTATTTTCTCTTCTAATTTATTATATCGAATTTCCAATTTTATATCTTTTATTAATAATAGAGCTCTCTTTTCGCTGTTTAATTCTTTCATATATTCTAATTTTTGCGAATGGTTAAGAGGCAAAAATGTTGTAATTACATCAGTTAAAAAATCTAATTCCTTATTTTCATCAATTACTTTCAAGATGCTATTAGAAACATTAGGAGTAACCTCAATATATTCATTAAGAGTAGCAATTAATTTGTTTCTAATAACTCTTTCTCCATTTTCCTCAAATTTGGGTAAAATAATGTCGGTAATAATAGCATCAATAACATCGGAGCTAAAAGGTTCATATTGAAGTACCCGAATTCTTTTTTCTCCTTTAATAGTTATTCTTAAATTACCATTAGAAAGTTCTAATTTATTTTTGATATAAGCAACTACTCCTACATTAGGCAAGTCATCAATAGATGGTTCTTTTTCTTGGCCATTTTGAGGAGATACAATTAAAAGGCGATCATTGAATTTCTTACTACTAACTTTTACTATCTTTTTGCTAATTTCGTCTTTAAGTTCCAGCTTAATCTCTTGGAAAGGCAAAATTATTAAATCCTTAAGTACTAAAACTAGTAGTGTGTAATCCATAATCGCACCTCCGAATACAAATTTTATTATAATGAAAAAAAACTTTTTTGTAAACAAAATAGTGCTCAAATTTTAAGTTTAATTACTATTAATTAATTTCCCATATAAAAAAATCCCACTCTTATAAAAAAGAATGAGATCTTTTAGATTTTAACGTTTACTATTTATTTGATTCTTTTAGTATTTCTAGAGCTTTATGCATCTTCATATCGTATTTCACAACTTCTAATGTACCATAAGCTCCAATCAATTCTTCTACAGATATACCATAATTTTCAGCCATCTCTTTAGCCTTGGCTTCAACTTCTTTCTCAGTAAAATCAATTTTTTCTTCCTCAGCTATTGTTTCAATTATATAACGATATTTTATTCTTTTTATCGCTTCGGGTTCCATTTGTTTATGTAAATCATCATGAGTAGTACCTGTTAATTGATAATATTGCTCTATATCAATTCCTTGAGCTTTTAATTGTCTTGCATAGCCGTCAATCATTCGATGAACTTCTTCTGAAATAATTTCAGGATTTATTTCCACTTCTAAATTTTCAGTAGCTTTAGCTAATAAGTCATCAATAAATTTATCTTCATTTTCGGCATCTTTGCGATCTTTTATTGTTTTTTCTACTTCTTTTTCAAATTCTTCTTTAGTTTTTATATCATCAAGGCCTAAATCTTTATAAAAATCTTCATTTATTTCAGGCAAAACTTTAGTTTTAATTTCGTTTATTTTAACTTTAAAAGTAACATCTTTATTTTTTAAATCTTCCACATAATTTTCTGGGAAGGTTAAATTAAGTTCGACTTCATCATTCGTTTTATGGCCAATTAAACCTTCTTCAAATCCCGGAATAAATGTATGAGAGCCAATTTCTAAAGGATAATTTTCTCCTTTGCCACCTTCTAACGGTTTACCATCAACCAAGCCATCAAAATCAATGACTACTGTATCGCCCTCACTAACTACGCCATCTTCTTTGACAATTATTTCGGCTAAATTTTTTCGTAAATTTTCAATCTCAGAATTTAATTCCTCTTTTGAAACTTTAGCTTTTTCTTTTTTAATACCTAAATTTTTATAACTTGTTAATTTTATTTCTGGCTTAGTAATAATAGTAAATTTATAAATTACAGAACTATCTGAAATACCGGTAACATCAACAGCTGGTTCAATAACTGGTTGTAAATCATTTTTTTCCAATAATTCTTTATAAGCTTCATTTATACCTTCATTAACAGCTTCCGGATATAAAGATTCAATTCCATATTTCTTTAAATACACATCCTTAGGAGCTGCACCTTTTCTAAAACCATCAATTTTAGCATCTTTATTGGCCTTTTTAAAAGCTTTATCTAAACATTTTGTCCATCTTTCGCCTTCTAGTTTGATTTCAATTTCATGTACATTTTTCATATTATCCTTCTTTCAAATACTTATATATTATATTATAAAAGCTTTATTAATTCAATCAAAATTATTTTTTGTTATATTTTTCTCTAATTAAACGGTCTATATGATGAGCATTTCGCTCTGCAGTGAAGATTTCATAAGGAGAAGCATCATTAAATAAATCTAAATTTACATAATTTTTATCTTGTTCATTTATTATCGTCACTTGATTATTTTGTAAAGAATATTTTACTTTTCCATCCTGTAAATTGGCCTCCACTATAAAAGTTTCAGCATCATTAATTTTTATTTCTACCTTATGGCCTTTACATAAAGGGAAATTAAGATAAGTTAAGATATCCACATAAAATCCATAAGAATTAGTAATTGGTAACTTATATCCCATTAAATAATACTCTAACATGTCAAAATCGGGAAGAGCCATATCTTCTTCTTTTTCAGTACCAGGCATAAAAAATGATTTAATCATGAGAGTATCCTTATCATTTTGCACAGATAAAATGGTTTCATCTTCATTAAATAGCATTTTGACTATTTGCACTTGACCAGTTTTATTATTTATCATAGCATTTTGATATTCTTTTAAGGAAATTTTACCTTCACAATTAAATCTTTTAACTTGATTATTACTTCTAGTAACAATATGATGATTCTCTAGATCAATGTATAAAGTTATGGGATCACTTTCGTTACTTAGAAAAAGTTCATATAAATTAGAAAAATCCGTTTTTTCCATTCTAACCGTACTTACATTTTCGCCCAGTATACAACCTAATAAATAAGCAAATCGATTAACATTACCAAACAGATTAATTAAGTTAATTTCAATTTCTTTTTGATCTTGCGAATTCATTATAATAACTGGCATTCCATCAAAATCTGCGCCTTTTCGAATATAATTATTTATCGTCATTTCAAACCTCACTTCTATTTTCATTATATTATAAACGTTATTGTTAGTCAAAATAAAAAACTTACCACTTGTAAGTCGTGATAAGTTATGCAACATTTACAATTTTAACGTTGTAGCCGCCATTCGGACTATCAACTAAAACTTCATCGCCAATTTTATGCCCTTTAATTGCAATCCCAATTGGTGATTCCACAGATATTTTATTGTTAAAAGGATCGGCTTCTACAGAAGAAACAATTTTATATTCTTCTTCGTCTCCATCTTCATCTTGAATTGTTACAATAGAACCAATACCTATGCCACTACCTTTTTTTCTCGTGTCTACAATTTTACTGTGTTCAAGTTTATATTCAAGTTCTTTTATTCTTGCTTCAATTTGGGCTTGATCGTTACGAGCAGCATCATAATCGGCATTTTCAGATAAATCTCCCATAGCTCTCGCTTCTTTTAAAGCAATAATAACTTCTTTTCTCTTCACATTTTTAAGTTCATTTAATTCTGTTTCTAACTCTAAATAACCTTCAGCAGTTAGTTCAAAATAATCTTCTTTTTTCATAAAAAATTCTCCTTTTTTATTGCTTACAAAATGATACTATAAAACATCATTTTTGTCAAATATTTTTACTCTCATCATTGAATACTTATCTAAACGCTTTTTAAAGGGCAATTTAACAATCATTTGCGGATGTCTAGCAACATCTATTTCTTCATTATCTTCGTTTAGAATCGTATTAATAGTATATGTAATATTATCAATATTTGGACCAATAAATTCTACAATATCTCCCTTTTTAAAATAATTTCGTTGCTCCAGAATTATTTCTTGTTTCTTTTCATCATAATCAAGAACTATTCCTAAGAAATCTTGATTACTAACTTCTACTCGATCTTGAAAATAACTTTCATTGACACCAGGAAATTTGTGATAAAATTGCGGCATAGTATCTCTATTAGCAACTCGATTTAATATTAATTCATAATATTTTTGATCTTGAATAGTTAAAGATTTGGCTTTTATTTTATCAATAATTTTGCGATAACACTTTATAACAGTAGCAATATAATAAATTGATCGCATTCTTCCTTCAACTTTAAAAGAATCCACGCCAATATTAATCATATCTTCCAAATAAGTTACCATATTCAAATCTTTACTCATAAATGTAAAATCGGGCCCATCAGTCTTAAATACCCAACGACAAATTTGGGCACATCCCCCTCGATTAGCGTCCCTATTTGTACAATAATTTGATAATACACATTTACCACTTATAGATGTACACATAGCTCCATGAATAAAGCATTCCAATTCCACATTGGTTTCTTTTTTAATTCTAATTATATCATCTCTAGTTGCTTCTCTACCTAATACAAATCTTTTAACACCCAAATTCTTCCAAAAATTAATTGCTTCATAATTTAAAAGACTAGCTTGCGTCGATAATATTACTTCTAACCCTTTTTGGATAGCAAGCTTTACCCCAATTATGTCACTCACAATAACCGCATCAACACCAATATTTTTTAAATCCTGCAAGTAATCAGCTAAACCATCTAAGTTTTTATTATGGAAAACTATATTAACTGTAACATAAATTTTTTTATGCAACTGATGAGCAAAACGACAAGCTTCCGCCATTTCTTCTAAACTAAAATTTTTGGCATTAGCTCTTAAACTATAATCTTTGCCTCCTAAATAGACCGCATCGGCCCCATATAGAAGTGCTATTTTTAATCTTTCTAAGTCTCCAGCTGGAGCAAGTAATTCAGTCATTTGCTTCTCCTTTCAACTTATATATTGTTTCAGTCTCCAAAAAACCTTTATCTTGGGGTAATTTAGATGTTTCATCTATTAAATCTTTTATATCATGAGCATTTAAGAAAGGCGCATTTATAAAATAATATTTAGCATCTAAATCTAATAATTGAAGCCCATTAAATATTTTATTATGGTAAAACATTGTTCCATATTCATTTTCATATAAAATAAAACCTTTATCATCTTTCGAAATATATAAGGGATTTTCTTTCTTGATTTTATGGAATTGGCAATAATTATCAATTAATAAACGCCTAGAATACATACTGCCAACATATCCTAAAATAAATAAAGTTAATTTATGAGGTAATAAAGTTACTATTTCTTTGATTTCATTTTCCGTAATATCAGTAGCAACAATAACAGAATCAACATATTCTAAATATAATTTTATAGATTCAGAATTAGTATTAAAATGACTTAAATAAAGGATTTTCTCCATCTTTAAATTCTTGACTATTTGTAATACACCTAAATCATCAAAAATAAGCCCCTTTTGCGTAACACCTTTTATTAATTTTTTTAAATCATCGATTCCTTTATTATCGAGTATTCGATTAATAAAAATATAGCCATCCTTAGGAATTTCCTCAAGCAAAAAAGTATTAGGCATTCCTACACAAAAACCTTTTAAAGGATAGACAAAATGCTTAATACCTAACTTTTCTAATTCTTCCTTATCTTGCCAATTGTTTAACGTTATTAATATATCTTTATTTTTCATTTTTCCAAGTGCTGACAGAAAGGCCATCCCCAATATCATAAAATTTAGTATCAAATTCTTCATTATCTTTTAGAAAATCAATATAATTTTCAATTTTTTCTACTAAGCTTTTTAAATTTTTGCTTTCAATTTTTTGAGATTTGCCCACATAACCATGAAATTTCAAATTATCAGTTATAATAGTCCCAGTATCTTTCAAAAAGTATTTATATTTCTCAAAAAATTTAGTATATTGCCCTTTTGCGGCATCAATAAAAATTAAATCGTACTTTATTTCTTCGGATAAATTAACATCTAATGCATCTTGAAAAACCACATTAATCTTTTTGTCTAAGCCACATCTTTTGACGTTTTTAAGGCATTCCATGTATCTTTCTTCATCCCGTTCAATAGTTGTGACAAAAGCATCACTATTAGCGCTGGCCATAAGGATAGCGGAATAACCAATAGCAGATCCAATTTCTAAAATATTTTTGACATTATGTTCTTTAATATATTTCATTATAAAAGCAATGGATTTTTTTTCAATTATGGGAACATTCTTTTCCTGTGCGTATTCTTCCATTTCTAAAATTGTTTGTTTCACAATTACCACCTAACCATAAATTTCCTTTAGTTTTAAAAACTCATTATAAGTCTCTGCAAAATGGATATTTAATTCGCCGTCAGATATAAAATAAACATAGTTTGTTTCACTAGGACTTAATGCTGCTTTAATTGATTCCTCACTAGGACTGCAAATTGGTCCTATAGGTAAACCAATAAAAGAAGTATCTCTTGTATTATATGGATTTTTTTCATTAACGTCACTATTTACTGTATCAGAATTAAGAGGGCGTTTAGCCCCATAAGTCGCTGTGGAATCCATTCCTAAACTCATATTCATATTTAATCTTTTATATATTACTTGACTAACCATAGGACGATCTTTGGCATTTTTTGCTTCACTTTCCACAATACTAGCTATTGTCAGTATTTCATGAGTTGTATATCCGCTCGTTTTTATAAGAGCATTATAATTATCTAACACCTTATCACATTTATCAAGCATTTTTTCAATTATATCTTTTAGAGAAGCATCTTTATAAAATTCATAAGTTGAGGGGAAAAGATAGCCTTCTAATGGATAATATAACTGTTCATTTAAAATATGTTCATCTAAAAAATCATACTTATTAATAAGCTCTTTTAGGTATTCAGAATCATTCATAACGGCTAAAAAATCTTCTTCACTATAACCAAATTTATCTTTTATTTGAGAAATATAATCTGCAATCCTTTTGCCTTCAATAAATGTAATTGTTATAGTATTATGACTTGAATCCCCTTCATCTAAAACGGTAAATATTTCTTTAGTATCATAATTTCTATCTAATTCATATTCTCCGGCCTTAATTAAAATGTTACGATTTAAACCAACGTAAATAAAGGTGGCAATTTTGCTCTTAATTAAGTGCGCTTCATATAATTTATTAATTACCTCTTTAGTACTAGTGCCCGACTCAATAGTAAATTTTACTTTTTCACTCTTATGACTAACGCTAGTTAAACCGTAAAAATAAAGACTAACCATTAACAAAATCAATATTAACATAAAAGACACTACTATTATTATTTTCTTCTTTCTTTTTCGCATAAACTACCCACTTATTCTTTCTAAATATTTATCAATATAATTTTTTTCGTCATCGTCAATTATTAATAATTTCTTACCTTTTTTCTTGCCAGCATAATAATTTCCCGTATTTATATCTTGATATACTATATAAGTATTATTTTCTTTTTCTAATTTTAAAATTAATTTAAAGTTTCTTTCTCTTCCTTTACTATTCCTTAGTCTCATTTTGGCACTTCCTTAAATAATTTTCTAAAATGATACATGCAGCAATACTATCAATTTTAAATTTAGTATTTTTAACATTTTCATTATTTAAATGAACAATATCTTCGGCTGATTTAGTAGTCAACCTTTCATCAACCATCTCTACTTTAATTTTTTCTTTTTCTAATAATGTTTTAAATAACAAACTTCTTTTTCCAGCAAAACCTATGCTACCATCCATATTTCTCGGTAATCCTAAAATAACTAAAGTAATATTAAAATTATTAACTATTTCTTTTACTTCTGCAATGATGCTTTCATAGTCTTCACTTTTAAATCTTAAGACTTTTAAAGGACTTACTAAAGTATTGGTTTTATCCGAAATACTAATTCCTAAAGTTTTGGTTCCTAAATCTAATCCTAAATAGCGCATTTCTATTTACCTTCATATGAATTAATTAGGGCTAATAGTATTTCCTCTCTTTTTAAACTTTTTATTTTTTCCCGAGCGCCTTCATAATTGGAAATATAAGTAGGATCACCAGTTAATAAAAAACCTACCAATTGATTTTCCGCTTTATATCCTTTTTTCTCCAAAGAAGAAATTATTTCATTTAAAGTTATTAAAATCATTTCTTGCCTCAAAGCAGCGACATTAAAAATACTAGTTCTATCCATATTAATAAACCTTCCATTAATCAATATTTTAACAAATAACCATCTTATTTTCAATAATAACCAAAAATAACCATTTTAAATATATAATTTTCTTAAAGTTTGGGATTTTCCATTTTTAAATTCATTATTAAAGTTTAAATCAATAAAACTTAAGATAAAATTTTGATAATCATTGGGAGGAATAATATCTAAGGCTTTGTAAAAAACTTGGACAGTTACTAATATAATAAAGATATTTCCATTAGTTTTCTCAATCATTAAGTCAATTAATTCATCTGATAAAACAAACCGTACTCTTTTAGTAAAAACATTTATATCATTTTTATATAAATTAAAAATATAAAGATCTAAAATTTCTTTTATAACTTCGCGGTCAAAACTATAATCCATAAATATAACATCGCTATCTTGATTTAATGACTCAATTTTATCTGCGTTATTTAGAACATTTATATCTGATATAGTTGCTATAATGTGAAAATATTTACTTAAAAAATTATTAATGTATTTTTGCCAAAATTTACCATTAATATCTTGAACATCAAAATTGTCAAAAATTAGAGTTATGGATTCAAAAGCTTTTTTGGCTATCTGCCAAAATTCATTTATTAATTCAGCACTATCGTATTCTTTTAAATCAAGTATACTTATATCATCTATTTCGCCAATTGAATAAATTAAACGTATTTTATTCAAAATATTATTAACGATGCCAAATAAAGTAAAAAAGTTAGTACAAAATAAGCTATTATCATATATAGCTATTCTTTTTATTAATTTTTGTAAAATACAACATGTATTATATAATTCAAAAATGAAAGTATCATTGGTAAGAATTCCATAATAAGCCAAATCACTATGATTAAAAATAGGATTTTTAATATCAGATTGCGTATTGTGAAAATAATCCAAAACTGTAGTTTTTCCACTGCCTTCCGGACCTAACAAAAAGATCCTTTGCCTATTACTTTCTTTTAGTTTATCAATTACTTTTTTTATTGGTGGAAGATAAAGATTTTTATCTTCTTTTTCATCTATTAAATCCATACAAATGCTCTTTCTCGCCAGATATTATATAATGAATTTAATAAATAGTAAATAAAAATTTACTGCTTATTTTATTATAAAAAATAATGGTTTTAATATATAAGAAGATGAAAAATATAAAATAATATTAATAATTAAAACGAAGATAATTATATATAAAGAATTACGAAAATTTAATAAAATTTTTTCTTTTATTATTTCATCTTTTTTATAAATTAAAAATCCTATAATATAACGGCCTATATTTATAATTTTTTTAATAAATATAACCACTAAAATTAAAGTTAAAAGTCTCGTTATCAATAAATATAAAATAGCAAAAACTAAACCTTTTATTTTATAGATAGAAAAAAAGACACTGATAATAAATCCCATTGTTACACTTTCATAAAATATAAAAAATATTCCTAAAGGGACCCCGATAATAAAAAAAGTCAAAACTAAAATAATCGCCATTATAATTAAATCTTTTAAAATAGCATTAGATTTAAAATAATTTAAACTTACAATAGTTTCTTTAATTCTTTCATGAACATCATTATTTAATAATTGAAAATACAAAACTCCTGCTAGAATACCAATGAGAATAATAATTCCCGTAAATAAAAAATAATTCTTATTTTTTGTTAACAGACTTTGCATATTCTTTTCACCATTTAAGAATATGCAAAAAGACTTTTAAAAATACCATATTTATGTTATATTTTATATATATTGAGGTGGAATAGCTAATGAATAAAAAAACAAAAAGAATTTTAGTATGGATTATGTTAATAATAATGATTTTAAGTGTCATAGCAACAATTTTAGCTTATATGGTTTCTTAAGAAAACAAAATAGTTAAATGAGAAAATTTTTCAATAAAAACAAAAATAATAATCATTGCAGATATTAAAAATGGACCATAAGGAAGTTCATTTTTTTTATTTAAATAAACTGATAATAAAGCATAAGGTAATGCCAAAAAGGAAGCAAATATTAAGCAAATTAAGCCAAGTCTAAAACCTATTTGGGGATAGCCGATTGTAAGACCAATTAAAAAGCAAAGTTTAATATCGCCACCTCCTAAAGATTCTTTTTTAAATAATTTGTCACCTAAAAATTTAATTAATAACATAATTAATAATAATAGAACTCCATAGAAAATAGCTATTCCGGTATTTTTAAAACCTACTTCAAAATATTTTAAAATAATAACTAAAATACTGCCAATAATCAAAGGCGAATCTAAAATGATCATATATTTCAAATCGCTGACAAATATAATTAGAGCTACCGATACTATGACTAAATATATCGCATATCTAATCGTAAACCCTAAGTATATATATCCTGCTAAGAATAAAGAGCCTGTACAAATTTCCATTATTAAATGTATTAAACTGATTTTCTTTTTACAATGGCGGCATTTACCTTTTTGTAATAAAAAAGAAAGAATGGGAATCAGTTCATACCAATGTAGTGTTTCATGGCAAAAATCACATCTACTTCGTCCCGTAATAATATTTTCTTTTAAAGGTAAACGAGTTCCGACCACTAGATAAAAAGAACCCAAAATTGTACCTAATATAAAAACTAATATTTCCATAATTCATTTCCTTACATTAAATTTTCGTAAATTCCAAACATAGGAATAACTACTGCAATTATAACTCCGCCAACTACAAAGGCTAGCAAGCTTATTAATAAAGGCTCAATGAACGATTTTAGATTATTAATAATATTTTTATGAAGGCCTTGATAATAAGTACTTACCTTTTGCATCATAGAATCTAATTCTCCAGTTGATTCTCCTGTTACTATCATAAAATAAGCAACTTCAGGAATAGCCCAGTGATCTTTAAAGGCTTCGGAAATTTTTTCCCCTTTAACAATATTATTTATTGTTTTATATAAAATTGATTTATAAATTTCATTATTAGTTATTTTACTCAAAATATCAATACTATCAGTTATAAATACATTATTTCTTAATAAAGATGAAAATGTTTTAGTAAATATAGTCAGCTCATTATAAATGATAACATTTTTGATAACTGGTAAATGCATTAGAATAATTTGAACTGATCTTCTAAAAGCTTTAATATTTTTATATGCTACAACAAAACAAATAATTAGGAATATTATTAAACTTAAAATACTAAATATGTTATCTTTTAAAAATAAACTAATGTTAATAACGACAGCACTGATACCACTTAATTCAATGCCATTATCACTATATATATCTATAAATTTAGGAATTATGAATACCAAGATAAAAACAATTACCGCGATAGCAAAAATACTAATAATTGTGGGATAAGTCATGGCGCTTCGCATTTGTTTATGAGTGTCATCAATTTCCGTATAATAGTTGGCCATATCCTCTAATGTTTCAATTAAAGTTCCACTGGCTTCAGCAGCTTTAATCATATTAATAAGAAGGGCTGGAAACATTTTGCCTTGTTTCTCTAGAGCTACTGAAAAAGATGAACCTAGTACTAGTTCATATGAAATAGATTGAAAAGCTCTTATTTTACTTTTTTTAGATGAAACTTGTTTAGATAACAATTTAATTGCATCATTTAAGGTAATTCCTGCTTTTAAATATGTAGATAATTGAGTTAGCCAAAAAATTAATTCTTTATTAGACATTTTGGGGGCGCCAATTGATGATTCTTTAAAAAGGAAATTAATTAAAGGACTAGTTTTTATACTATAAACGGAATAACCTTCATTAACTAAAAAAGCATTTATATCAAGTTTTGATAACCCATTCATAGTTCCAGTAATAATTTTACCTCTCTTATCTCGAACCTTAAAATAATATACATTACTTTCTTTACTTCGAGTAGCCCCTGAGCTTTGCAAATCTCGTACTAATTCTTGATAATCTTGCTCTAATTTGGCTAAAGTTTTAGCACTATAATTATAAACTTTATCTTTTTTAGGTTTTTCTGGTTCAATTACAATATTTTTAGTTAAAACTTCCTTAGTATGACGATAAGCTTTATCTAATTTCCAACTAAAAGCATTATATAAATTTACAAACAAATCATATGTACATGCTTTTAATCCAATGAAGGCATAGAAAAAAATAGAAATAATAACAAGGATAATATTCTTAAAAAAGTCACTTAAAATTAATAATAAGTTTTTTTTATCTTTTCTAACAACATCACTCATAAAGCGCTCCTTACTATTATTTTCTAAATTATAGCATAATTAATGGTGTGTTTCTAGTCCTTAAAAGCATAAAATATATTAGGTGAAGTATAAATGTTTGGACCTAGATCAATTTTTTCCGGACTTTCTTTAGGGCGAGTTGTAGGAGGAATATCCAAAACTTTAGGAGTAGTAAATCAAATCATTCCCATTTATAAAGAAGCTAAACCGATGATAGATAATGCTAAATCCGCTTTTGCTTTAATGAAAGAATTTGGCAATAAAGCTACTACTAGAGTATTAAATAACACGGAAAAAAATTTAAAACCATTAAAAGATAAAATTAATGTATCTTTAAATAATCCCAACGTAGGCAATCAAAAAGGCCCTACTTTTTTTCAATAAGACCTTTTAATAAAAACATTTCGTAAAATAGTTTAATTTTTTTTCGAATTGGCACTTTCTTTATTAATTCTTTATTTTTCTTCCAAAGATATTTGTAATAATCATCATCATTGCTAATTCCAAATAATAATTCTTTCAATTTTAATTTTTGTTTTCCCTTAATGCATAATAATATTATGTAATAATGATTTTTCTCCCAAACCGCTTTTTCATCTACAATTTTATATCCCCTTTTATTTAAATTTAAACGTAGTTTGTAATAATCATTATTACTCGCTAAAACTAATTTATCTGGTGTCTTAGGATGTGATATTATTTTTAAAATAGTGCTTGTGCCCATCCCGGCTATTACTGCCGTATTATAATCTTCTTTTATATTCTCAAAACCATCGCTTAAAATGGTTTTTATTTTAACATTATATTTTTTAAAATTAGTTTTAGCCATATTTAGAGCTGATTCTTTTATATCACTTGCAAATATTTCTGCACATAATTTATTTTGCTTTAAATATAAACTTAAATAACCATGATCACAGCCTACATCAACTACTCTATCATTTTCGGAAATTTCAGAAGCAATTATTTTAATTCGTTCACTATACATTAGTTATCTAAAAAATCTCTTAGCTTTTTCGCTCTAGATGGATGTCTTAATTTTCTTAAAGCTTTAGCTTCAATTTGTCTTATTCTTTCTCTAGTAACATTAAACCTTTTACCAACATCTTCTAAAGTATGACAAGTTCCATCAGTTAATCCAAATCTTAATTCTAATACTTCTTGTTCTCTTGGTTGTAAAGTTTGAAGAACATCTTTAATTTCTTCTTTTAATATTTCATTTTCTGTATATTCTTCAGGAGATAAACTACTTTCATCTTTAAGAAAATCTCCTAAATGAGAATCATCTTCTTCGCCAATAGGTGTTTCTAAAGAAACTGGTTCTTGGCTTATTTTCATAACTTCTCTTACTTTATCAACCGAAATGCCCATTTTTTTAGCGATTTCTTCGTCACTAGGTTCTCTATTTAATTCCAAAGTCATTTGCCGTTGAACTCTAACCATTTTATTAATGGTTTCTACCATATGAACTGGTACCCTAATAGTTCGCGCTTGGTCCGCTAATGCTCTAGTTATCGCTTGTCTAATCCACCAAGTAGCATAAGTAGAAAATTTATAACCTTTATCATAATCAAATTTCTCTACAGCTTTCATTAAACCAATGTTACCTTCTTGAATCAAATCTAAGAATAATAAGCCTCTGCCTACATATCTTTTCGCAATACTAACAACTAAACGCAAATTACTTTCCGCTAAAATTCTTTTAGCGTCTTCATCACCATCAGCAATTCTAATACTTATATTCATTTCGTCTTCAGAAGATAGCAAACTAATTCTTCCTATCTCTTTCAAATACATTCGAACTGGATCGTTTATATTTACATCTTTCGTAATTTCCGCATCGTCTAAAATAATTGGTTCTTCTTCTAATTCTGTTAAGGATAAGCCATTACCCTCTGCTCCTTCGGCATCTTCTTCTGTTATAACACTTATTCCGGCTTCCACAAAAGAATTATACAATTCATCTAAAGCATCACTATCAATATCAAGTCCTTTTAATGTCTTAGCTAATTCTTCAAAAGTAATATAACCTTTTTCTTGTCCTTTTTGAATTAATTCTTCTTTTCTTTCTTCAAACGTTTTTATTTCTACCATAATTACACTTCCTTTTCAACTTCCATCATTTTTTTAGATATGGCTATCTGTTTATTAATATCTGCTATTTGTTCATTTATATCTGTAGATTTATTAATTTTAGCTTTTAAAACATTAATGTTTTCTTTTTTTAAAATATAATCTAGCGCATTAATGGAATCCTCAAAAATTTTATCATCTAATTCATCAATATTAACACTTTCTATTATATTATGGACTAACCCGCTTATTTTATCATAACTTTCTGCATAAGATATAAAATCAGCTAAATTAATTTTTCCGTATTTACTTATATAATATTCTATTTCGGTTACTAAATTTCTTTCGTCTTCATTTTTAAGATAACCTAATTTTTTATTAAATATTTTTAAATATTTTGCATCATTCATCATATAATATAAGATATTATAAACACAATTTTTATATTTATCTTTATTTCTTACAGGCGAAAGCACTATCTTATTTACCTTTTTTTCTTCTGAAAAGGTAACCTCTTTTTTGAGCAATTCATAATCAATATGATATTCATCACTAAGCTTTTTTAAAGTAATATCTTTAGTTAAATTATCGCTGTCTTTTATCATATCTAAAACAGCTTTTATATAATTTACTAATTCTTCTGTATTATTTAAATCTCTATTTTCTTTTAAATAATTCATTTTATAGTCAAAATAATTTTGACTATGTTTAATGGTATCTTTAAAGGCATCCACCCCAAACTTAATAATATACTCGTCGGGGTCTTTGGCTCCATTTAATCGTACCACCTTACAATCAATATTATCCTTAACTAATTCTTTACCTATATTTAAAGTAGCTAGTTCGCCAGCAGAATCATTATCTAACATCAAAATTATTGGTACCCGTAACTTTTTTAATATCTCTATTTGCTCTTTAGTGATAGCAGTTCCCATCAGAGCAAGAACGTTTCTAATACCACTAGAATACATTCTTATAGCATCCATGTTTCCTTCAACTAATATAGCGCTATTTTCTTCTTTAATATATTTTTTGGCATTAAAATAGTTAAATATAATATTTCCTTTTTTATAGATTATTGTTTCTTTTGTATTTATATACTTAGCACTATTTTCTCCGTTAAATATTCTCCCGGTAAATCCTACTACATGGCCATCTAAATTAGTTATTGGAATCATTATTCTGTTTTGAAATTTGTCATATCCTCCTAAACCATCTTTAGTGATAAGTCCTAATTCATCTGATTTATTAATATTATAATGTTTCTTATTTAAAACATTAAATAAATAATCTTTTTCGTTTAATGAATATCCTATTCGAAATTCTTTAATAATGCTCTCATTAATCTTTCTTTTCTCTAAATAAGCTTTAGCGGCACTTCCGGCTTTACTATTTAAATTATTTTGAAAAATACTAGTAGCATAATCCATTATTTCATACTCTAATTTAAATTTACTAATCTCTGTTTTAGGTTTGGCAATATCTAAAGGAATTCCTACTTTATCAGCAACTTTTTGAACGGCTTCAATAAAACTGATATTTTCATAATCTTTAACAAAAGTAAAAACATTACCCCCTTTATTACATACAAAACATTTAAACATTTGCCGTTCTTTTGATACAGACATACTAGGTGAATGGTCATCATGAAAGGGACAAATGCCAAAATAATTCTTGCCTTGCATTTTAAGCGGAACATAATCAGAAATTATATTAACAATATCAGCTGAATTTCTTATTTCATTTATTTTATCTTCATTAATTATTTGCATCTTTTCCCCTCTATTTATATATTTTGTCGTTTAGTATCAATTTTCCTTTTTTCTTTGTAAAATTCTTTTTAAATTATTTTCTTTGCTCTTTGTTTCTGGGCTCTTTAATTCTTCGTTCTTTGTTTCTTCATTTGGCTCTAAATTTAAGTTTTGAGTTTCTGATTGTTTAAGCATTGTTAACAAGGTAAATAAATCATTCTCTTGACTATTTAAACTTGCTTGTAACATCTTAATTACTAAAAAAATAATTTCCGGATCTTCACAGTCAAAAATTCCTTTTTCTAAATAAGCCACAATTAACTCATAAGCATATGAGATTTTTGGTAAATTACGCTCCTTTTTTTCTTCTAAAAAAGAAATACAATTATCACGAGTAATATTAATTTCATTTATAATTTGAGCAACTTCATTGTTAATATTAATTAACTCTTGACTCCAATTTCGTGATTGTTTGATTTTCTTTAACATTAAAAAATCATTCACAAAAATTAAACTAAAACTAGTTAAAGGTAAAACAAAGGCTAAAAAAAGTAATAAAAAATGGATTAATAATAAGATTTTGATAAATTTTATATCTTTACCGTCTTGTTTATATTTTAACATTACAAAGAAAAGTATTTGATTTATTATACTTTGGCTTTTTTCACTAAGTAGTAAACATTCTGATTCTTTATCAAGAATTTCCCGCCAATCAATTTCTTTTGAATCAGCCAATTTATCAAATAATATTTCAAAGTCATTTTGGGTTGTACGTAGTTCTTGAATTAAATCACTAATTTTTCCTAATTTCATTTAAATTTTCTCCTTCGTAAAGTGAGCCCTTCGGTATTTTGTAGAATAGATTCACTCATCTTTTTTTTGCTCATCATTAACAATACATCAAGGTCACTTTCTGAAGTATGAAATTCTTCCTGTAGCATTCTAACTACTTTTTCTTCGGCTTGTATAGAAAGCTCTCCTTTTTGACCAGCCAACAAAAAATTATTAAGAAATAATTGCGCTTCTAAGGTTGGAGTTGGGGTTATGGCTTCTGATAATGGCCTTTCTAATTCTGGTACTTCCCGCTCTTTTTTACTAATTATTATATTATCAGTGTTTTCCAGCATATTAATTAACCCATCTATTTTTAAGGAAAAATATTCTACATTTTTATTAGAATTTTGATATCCCTTAGAGGCTAAAATCCCTACTATCACTTCTCCCAATATAAGCACAAGCCAATAAGGCGAAGATAAAATGCTAGTTATTACCCCTATTGTAAATACAGGAATTTTTAAAATCTCTAATATGGGCATAATTTTGTTCCAAAAATTTCTTTCATTTTTTACTTTATCTTTAATAACATCTATCATTGCTTCTAAATAGAAAAGCTTTTGATACAATAGTATTGATTTATATTCAGAAATTTTATCGGCATAAAATGCTTCATCATATGTTTTACATAAATTAGTATCAATTTGTTCCATTTTTTGAACTAATATCCTATTTTTCATTTTTAATTACCCGCTTTGCGCATTATTATAGCAAATATTTTAAAATAAGCAAACATTGTTTTTAGATTATAATGTTAAATTAATTTTTAGACTAAAAAAAGAAATTCTTAATATAAGAACTTCTTATTTCTTAATTTCAGTATTAAAAGAAAAATACCACTAATAAAGAAGTGCATAAAATGAGAATATATATTATCATGAGTTTGAGGATTAACAATTTCTGTTTCTTCCGAATAATCTTCTTCCGTTTCTCCACTTGCCGTTTCTAAAAAAGATTCAGTTTCGGTGTTTTCTGCTAGTTCTTCGATAGAATTTTGATCTTTATCTAATTTTTGTTGTTCATTTTCTTCTAATACTTCATTTGTATCAGGAGTATTTATTTCTAATATTTCATCAATATCATCAGCAACCACAAATTCTTGATAAAATAGGTTATCTTCTGTTTTAATATAATATATTCCATATGGTAATGTAATATTATTATTTTCAGATTCCACCACTTCATATAATTCATTATTACTTTTTAAATAAAAATAATATTTTTGTAAATCGTTTAAATGAACTAATACATTTTTGCTTATAACTTCCCTTTCTAGATTTATTTTCGTCTCTTCTTCTTGTACTTTAAAATAAACATCATTTATATCTTTAAATCCTATATTTAACGACGCATCTTTTAATAAATAACTACTATTACTTTTAACATAATTTTCTTTTTCATTTGTTATCAATTTTAACTCATCATCTAAATATATTTCATATTTGTTATTAATTTTAGCATCCCCAAAACGATTTTTTACCCCTTGTAAATTTTCTTCTATAACAAGCTTTGTTCCCTTAACAGTATAATTCATGGTAAATTTTAAATCTTTAGGACCTTTTAAATTTTGAATATAAACATTAGTTCCGTCTGTATAACAATAATTTTCTTGATCCATATCTTTAGTAAAATCTAAAGTATATTTTCCTACTTTTTCATTTTCTATAATTATATTTCTATTTTCATTATATATATTTAATCCTTCTACCAGCGGATTATCTAAAACAGGTACACCATAATTATATTCAAATTTATTAGTAGTCCAAATCTCAGTAGTATGATTAGTTAAAAAAATAGATGATATAGTTAGATAATTATATATATCATTAAATATTTTATTATATTCTTTTTGGTATGTAGTAATTTCATTACCCATAGCATCAGTAATAACTGCTTTATAATTGGTAATATTATTCCAGATAAAAACTTGCGTTAAAAAATAATGTAAATCATTAGGATCTTGATTATAGCCAAAATATATGGCTGTATTTAAAAAAGGTAATTCAGAAATTAACCAAGTTTTTTTATTATATTCTGTTAAAACAGTAAAATTTTCCCCAACATCATAATGTTCGAAATCAACATTAAATACTACTTCATTTTTTTGATTATATATTTTTTTTACATTTAATATAATGTCATTTTCCCCGGGCTTATGAATTTTAACATAATAAGGAATATCTTCTGTAAATAAAGAAGCAGCATTAACAAAATTTACTAAACTAAAAAAAGTGACAAAAAACAATATTATTTTTTTCATTAAAAATCCTTTCCATAAAAAAACACAAGAAAAATTAAAGATTTCTTGTTACCTTTTAATTTTTCCTGTGTTAAAAACACTCTAACATATTTTTTTACTTAATTTCAAGATTTATTTTGTTGTTTTTTGTCTAATCTAATATTTAAAAATAATGAAACAATAAAAATCGCAAGATAAATGCTTATAGGAGAACTTATGAAAATGGTCAATCCAAAAGAAATAATTCCAATTACTATACTATAAAAAATAATTTTATTACGCTTAACGGGACTAAATTCTGGTAATGAAGCCACAAAAATACTGCCAAAAATCAACTCACTATTTAAAAGGAAATTATTATTATGAGTAAAAATAAAATAGATAATGGCGAGTAAAAGATAAGATATATTTATAAATAAAGGAATATCTTTTTTGTAATAAAAATTATAACATAAAATAATATAAGCTAAGAGGCTAAAAAAGATACTGGAAGATGAGATACCACCAATATTTCTTCCTATTAATAAATCCCAAAAAGAAAAACTATAATTATATTTAGCCTCTAAAATATTTGCAAAAGAAAATTCATTTAATAGCCCATTTATCAAGATAATAATTAGATAAATAAAGCAAACTTTATTAAATTTAAAATATTTTTCTAAAAATAAAGAAAGTAAATAGGAAATAGTAAAACCTATAATAAAAACTAGCCAATTAACATTATAAGGCATTATCATGGCAATTAAAATTGCATAAACTAAATTATAATCTATATTTATTTTTTTATATTTTACCAAATCAATAATTAATTTAATAATTAGAGCTATTATCACTAAAAATAGAGGTTTAAAAATATTTACTAAACTGATATATCCTTTTTCATAAATCAAATATCCATTTTTATAAATTCCATAAATAATTAAAGGAACTAATAAAAAGATATTTTCTAATACTAATTTTTTAACACTTTTAACTTTCATTTTCTTCCCTCTTTACAGTTTCTTTCAAAGGTAATTTAGCGGGGCAAACATAGTTACATAAGCCACAACCTATACACTTTTTATGACTTAGTTGTTTTAAAAAACATTTTTGAACATTGATATCAACTGGGCATATTTTTAAACAAGCCCCACAATTAATACAAGTGGTAGCAAGTTCTTTACTTTTTTTATTAATAATAATTGTATCAATATCAGGAGTGATAATAATATCTTCTAGCTTTTGAACCTTCACACCATTTAAATAACCGTTGATAAATATTTCATAATCATTATCAATAATTTTAATAAATTTTTTAACTAATTCTTTGCCCCAAACTCCTAATTTAGTATTGATAATTAAAGATTTTTCAATCGCGTCGCCACTAATTGTTATTATTTTTTCATCAATATTTTTGCCTTTAAAACAGCTTAAATAAATATTATAAATATCTTGAGAAGATAAATATACAGTATTTTCTATATCTAAATTTAAGAATTTGCTTAAAAAAATCTTATTACTTATTAAATATTTATCAGGAAGTAGATTTAGTTCTATTTTTGGATAAGTACCAAGGATAGATTTAACATTTTTAATACTGCTAACATTAGTATTTTTGATTGCTAAAACGCCCTTTTTTAAACCTAAAATATTTAATAAACGTTCTATTGTCTCCAAAATTTCATTATAATAATTTGTTAAAATTATAAACTCATTGAGAGAATATATTTCTTCATCCACAGAAGTAATTACTAAATTTTTTATTTTATTAATATCCAATTTAGCATATATATCATTTAAAAAATATTTTTTTAATGTTATTTTTAATTCTTCTATATTATTAATTTCTTTTTTCCTTGTTTTAACTTTAATATTTTCTTTAAAATCATTAGTTATTTTAAGAGCTGAAATATAATTGTTTTTAAATAAAATTTTTTTGCTACCAGAAATCGTTCCGGAAATAGAAGAAATAAAATTGCCAAAATAAGTATTTTTGAAAACATAATCATTCAATTTAAATGTTTGTTTATTTATAATAGGAATATAAATTTCCTTGGGGTCTTCATAATTATTTATTCGATTAACGATTAAAACATTAGGATTTTCTTCAAGTTTAATTAGTTTTAACATTTAAATCATCCCAATCCCATTTTTATTTTAACAAAAACCAATTAGGATGTAAATAAACTGCTACTAAATTTAAATTTATTTAGTTGTATAATTTAGGATAGTATTGTATAATTAATTTTAGATAAAGGGTTAACGGTGATACTTGGTGTTTAGAGAATTCGATTATGACAATAAACCGATTGTAGATATTGTTAATGATATGATTATTGACGCAGTTAAAAGTGGTGGATCAGATATTCATTTCGACCCTACTGAAACTGATTTAATCGTTAGAATCAGAATTGATGGTTCTCTTTTAGATTACGCTAAAGTTCCTACAACCGTTAAAAAAAATCTAATAACCCGAATTAAAATAATATCTGGAATGAACATAACTGAAACTAGATTACCTCAAGATGGTGCTATCAAAGGTTTAATTGAAAATTTAGATGTTGATTTGCGGGTCTCTAGTTTACCTCTTGTAGATGGGGAAAAAATTGTTATACGTATTCTTGATTATCGCATGAGTCTAAATGGATTAGATTCCATTGGCCTTTCCAAAGAAAATTATAGCAAAATAAATGAACTTATAAAGAAACCCAATGGAATTATTTTAGTTACCGGTGCTACTGGTTCAGGTAAATCAACAACCGTTTATTCCATGTTGCAAGTTTTAAACACAACAGAACGCAATATAATTACTGTAGAAGATCCCGTTGAAATGAAAATTGCTGGCATTAATCAAGTTCAAGTTATGAGCGAAATTGGTTTAACCTTTAGCAATACTTTACGAAGTATTTTAAGACAAGACCCTGATATAATTATGATTGGTGAAATTAGAGATGATGAAACTGCTCGGATTGCTGTTAGAGCCGCCATTACTGGTCATTTAGTTTTATCTACTATTCATACCAACAACTCTTTAAATACTATTGAAAGATTATTAGATATGGATGTTGAAAGATATTTATTAGGCAGTGCTTTATCGGGCATAATTTCCCAAAGATTAGTAAAAAAATTATGTCCAAAATGTCGGAGCTCAAGGCCAACAAATAATTATGAAAAAAATCTCTTTAAAATGATTTTAAATATGGATGTGGAGGAAATATACACTCCGGTAGGATGTGATGATTGTTTAAATGGCTATAAAGGAAGAACTGCAATTCATGAGGTACTAGAAATAAATCAAGATATTAAAGATGCCATCGTTAATAATGTAAGAAAAGAAGAATTAAGAAAACTTGTATATGGATCTAATTCTAATCCTTTATTAAAAGATGGATTATTAAAAATAGTTGAAGGTCAAACTTCAATGGATGAAATTTTAAGGGTTATTGATGTTAATGACGATTTTGGCCTTGATGATAAAAATATTAAAGATGCCATAATTGGTAAAAATTCCGAGGCAAATGATGCTAGCTCTAATACTAATCCAGAAAATAATTATACTAATCCTTTTATAAAACAAACAAAAATAGAGACATTATAAAAAGGCTTTTGAAAAGCCTTTTTATTTTTCGCCTTCTTCCAACATTGTAGTTATAAACAAACCATAACCTGTTACAGGATTATCTACTATAACATGAGTTACCACGCCAATTATTTTATTATTTTGCATAATAGGAGAACCGCTCATCCCTTGAATGACACCACCAGTTCGATTAATTAAATCTTCATCTACAATTTCAAAGGTCAAATTTTTAGTATCACTGGTTTCATTTATTTTCGTTATATTTATTTTAAATTCTTCTACTTTTTCCCCTTCTAAAACCGTATATATATAAGCATCTCCTATTTTAACATCTTCTTTTTGACCGACTTCTACTAATTCTAAGTTATTTAACCCACTATTATATTTACCAAAAATACCATGATTAGTATTCTTATAAATACTTCCATATAAAGTATTATAAAAATACTTAGCATTTTTACTTCCCGCATAGCCAATTCTTGATTTTTCAATTGACACTATAGAATTTTTAAAAATATTTCCCCTTTTAATTTCTACTAATTTTTTACTATTACTTTCAATAACTTCGTGTCCCAAAGCCCCATAAATTTTTGTTTCTGGATCAATATAAGTAAGAGTTCCAATTCCTGTTATATTATCTTTAACATATAATCCAGTTTTATAAATTCCCTTTTCATTAACTAAATCCAAAGTTGTTTTATACTCTTTCTTATCCCGTTTATAAATAAGATTTACTTTACCTACTTCCGTATATTTTTCAATTTCATTTGTTAATTCTTCTAAACTATTTACTTCTACATTTTCTACTTTTTTTATATAATCTCCTACTTTTAGATTGGGATTACCCTTATTATAAGAACCATTAATTTGATAAAATCCTACAATTAAAATGCCATCACATTCCATTTCAATACCTAAAGTATTACCACCTCGATATATGTAATCAGAATAGGCCCATACATTTAGGGGCATTAATAATATACTTAAAATTAAAAATATTTTTTTTACATTCTTCATAATATCACCAGCATTATTATTTTGGCCCAATATTTTTATATTAAAAAACCAATAATTGGTTTATTCCAATTATTGGTTAAAAAAAATAACTTTTTATATAATCTTTGGTTCTAGCTAAGATTTCTCTTATTTCTCTTAGAAATTGCCCTCCATAATTTATTAATTCGGCATGTACTCCCACGGCTTTAATATTTAATCTTTGCGCCATAAATAAAGCTCTATATAAATGATATTTTTGAGAAATAATTATTACACTGTTTTCTTTATAATGCTCACTATAATTTTTAATGCTTTCAGAAGTAGAAAAGCCCAAATCATCTCTAATAATATTAATTTTAGCAATTCCATTATTAATTAAATATTGTTCCATCACCTCTACTTCACTATAAGTATCTTTGTGATCACCACTAATTATAATATTATTTATTTTTTTACTTTCAAATAGATTAATTGCCATATTTAATCTATCTTTAAGCATTTTACTAGGCTCTCCGTTCTTTTTAACTCCGCATCCTAAAACCAAAGCATAATCATAAGTCTCATTTATATCATCTTTAGAATATATTTTATTTTTAGTATTAAAAATTATAATAGCATTAATTCCTAATATTAATAAGATTCCTATTAAAATGATTAATAGGAAAATTTTTATTTTTTTCATTACAATCACATATAAAGTATAACATACAAAAAACTTTAATTCATATTATTAAATAGTGATTGACATGATTTGGCATAATATATTATATGGAATATTGATTGGCACGGGTTTTATTATCCCTGGAGTATCAGGGGGAGTTATTGCAACTATTTTAGGTATTTACGATAAAACCTTATCTAAATTAATCCATTTTAAAAAAGATGTAAAAAATAACCTTAAATTTTTAATTCCTCTTTTTGGGGGAATAATTATAAGTATTTTATTATTTAGCAAAATAATATTATTTCTTTTAGAAGAAAAATTAGAATTTATTTCTTACGTTTTTATTGGATTAATCATAGGATGTCTCCCTTACCTTTTTAAAGAAATAAAATATAAAACTGATAAAAATTTTTCTATAATAATTTTCTTAATTTCCTTTTCCTTAGGTTTAGCTCTCTTCTTTATTGAAAAAGAAACATTAGATTATAATGTAAGCCCTACCCCTTTAACAATGATTTTAGCAGGAATTTTCTATTCTATAGGTAAAATCGTTCCCGGAATAAGTGGCGCTGCTTTACTAATGCTTTTAGGAGTATATAAATATTTTCTAAATTATTTGGCCAATCCATTCAGCCTAACCTGGCCTGTTTTTTTAAATTTTATTCCTTTTATTATATCCTTTATATTAAGTGCTATCATTATCATCAAAATTATTAATTATTTACTAGAAAATCATTTTCGCTCTACCTATAGTGCAATTATTGGTTTTGTTATATCTTCTATTCTATTTATTTATCCTGGAGTTTTTAAAATATCCAGTTTATTAATTACCTTTTTAGCTTTCTTAATTTCTTATAATTTAAGTAAATAAAACCATTTCCTAAGAAATGGTTTTATTGGAACATTTTAATAAGAAATTTGAACTTAAACTGCGTACAAAAGGAGGTATTAAAGTGGATTAGTATTATTAAAAACGCAAAGTGTAAACAACCATATTTCAAACATTTTTAATAAATATTTTATAATCCCCTTCACTGATATAATATGCGAAATTTCAAAAAATGTTAGGGCATCTACACTAGCTTAATTAAAGCATAAGCTAAAAAGGCGATTAACAGAATATAGACAATTAACCCATTTATAGCTTCAGATTTACCACTTTTATATTTTAAGCCGACAATCATGGTACTTAAATAGCCCCCGATTAGACCGCCAATATGAGCGGCATTATCTATTCCGGTCATCATAAACCCAAAAACCAAATTTAAAACTATAATCGGAATTATTTGGTTTGTCAAAGCACTAGATAAATATAGGCGATAATGATAGCCAAAATAAAGAAGACAACCCATTAAGCCAAAAATGGCTCCACTAGCTCCAATTGAGATGGAATTACCAATAAAAATAAGACTAAAAGTACTTCCCATAATAGCACTTAATAAATAAATTATAAGAAATTTGATTTTACCTACATAAGTTTCAACTTGAGAGCCAATTATCCATAATGAATACATGTTAACAAGGAGATGAATAAGGCTACCATGTAAAAAGGCACAAGTTATTAAACGATATATTTCCCCTTTTAACACTAAATTTTTTTGATTAGCTCCTAATATAATTAAAGCTTCACTAAAATTATTACTTATAAATAAAGAAATAATATACATAATTATACAAATTAACATAATAATTTTAGTAACTACTATTTTTTTAGGTCTAAAAATTTCTTCATACTTACTATTTTCTTTTTCCGTTTTCCGATTAATATCCTCGGTTACATTAATTACTTTTTCTAAATTATCGGTCTTTTTTAAACTACTCGTTTTTATTTTAGGGAAAAAATTACTGATTATTTTATTTTTTCTCACATCATTAATATCTTTAATATTAACTGTATTTATTAATTTATCATTATCTTGTAAATTGACGGCATTGCCAATATCTAAACAAATATTTAAAACATTCATTTTAAAAGATAAGGTCTTTTTCTTAATTTGTTTTATTACAAAGTGCATTTTAAATAAGTCCATATCTAATTGCTCATTATTATGGATATATTTAGAATTTATCCGCACTATTTTATAAGGCCCATCTAAATTTTCTAGCCATATCTCATTTCGAGCCCCTTGAACATTTATAGGGGTATAATTCTCCTCGGTTACAAAATAATGAACTAGGGTCATAATCATTTCATCTTTATTATTTAATATTGTCATGAAAACTCCTTTGTAATATTATTTTATCCCTTTTCATATTATTAGTAAAGGGTGGATTTATGAATTTATTTTTTCTTATTTACATTGCCGTAATATTATATATAACTATTCCTATTTGTAAAATTATTTGGGAAGATTTATTAGATAATGATTTAACTTTTCTCTTGTGTTCTAATTATATCTTAATTTTTCTCTTATCAATAATTTTTAGTTATAAGGATAACTTAATTTATAGTATTTTAATTAGTTTAACATTAGTAATAGCTTCTTTTTTATTAATAAGAAAAATCAAATATATTCTAGGTCATTATCAAATCTTAAGTCTTCCTTATTTTGTTTTTATCGTCTTTGTTTTTAGCAATATTTTAGTTCTTATCTAAGTTATCTAAAAATTGTTGAAATTCATTAGGTAAGGAAGATTCAAATTGCATTTGTTTCTTGGTAATGGGATGAGTAAATTTAATAACTTTAGAATGAAGAAATTGGCCAAACTCAGTTGCCTTTTTTTGGCCATAAACTGGATCATTGTAAACTGGATAGCCAATATAAGCCATATGAACTCTAATTTGATGCGTTCTTCCAGTCTCTAAGACTAAACTAACTAATGTATAGTCTTTATATCTTTTTAGTACTTTCAAATTTGTTTTGGCTATTTTTCCTTTTTCTGTTACTTCCATTTTATTAAAATTATTTTTACTTCGCCCAATTGGAGCATCTATATAAGCCGTATCGCTAGGAAATCTGCCAACTAAAAGAGCATAATATTCACGGTATACTTTTTTATGTTTAAAATCATCGGATAAAATCTCATGGGCTTTATTAGTTTTTGCCACTAACATTAATCCAGACGTGTCTTTATCTAACCGATGAACAATACCAACTCTTTCTTCTCCTCCGATATCACTTAAATTATCAGTATAATATTTTAGGCCATTAACTAATGTATTATTGGTATTACCATTACCCGGATGAACGACTAAACCACTCGGTTTATTGATAACCATAATATCATTATCCTCATAAACAATATTAAGAGCCATTTCGACAGGGGCAATATCTTGCTCCACTTTATAGTTATCTAAAATCGTTATAATATCATTTTCTTTAATACAATAACTAGGCTTTATTTTTTTATTATTAACCAAAATATATTCATCTTTTAACATTTTGGTAATCATTTCCCGACTATAATCCAAGTTTTGAGCCAAATATTTATCAATTCGAATATTATTTGTCTCTTTTACTACTACTTCCACATTCATCTTCCTTTTTAAGTATTGCTATTACCAATAAAAATATTCCTACTACAATCCAAATGTCCGCAAAATTAAACACTGGAAAATCGTAACCAAATATTTTAAAATCGATAAAATCTATTACATATCCATTAAAAATTCGATTAAGTAAATTTCCTAATATTCCACTATATAATAAACTAAATGTCAAAACATTCCTCTTATTCAGTATAAATTTTTGTTGATACTTAAAAAGAAAAGCTAAAATAATGATGGCAATTAAAATAAGAACAAATTGTTGGCCTGCCAAAATATTCCAAGAAGCTCCATTATTATAAACCTTAGTAATACCAAAAAAATTATTAATTATAGGAATAGTTTGCCACAATTTTAAATTAGATTCTACTACGTACTTAGTTATTAAATCTACTAATAAAAAAATTATGGTGAAAATACTAATCTTTTTTTTCATACTTAATCACTAATTTATTATATCATAAATCAACTAAAATTACATCTTCGCCAATTTTTTTGATTTTTTCAAAACTAAATGTTACTTCTCCACCTCTAGTGACTTTTCTGATTATTTTCCGCTGTTCTGATACTAAATAGTCTATTTTGCCAGTAATATCTATTTTAGCATCTATTATTCTTCCTAAATTATTGCCATCTTTAATATTAATAATATCTTTGGTTTGCAAATCACTTAAAAGCATACATTCACCTTTAATTAATTATATGTTACTTGATTAATTTTCTGACGTTTTCAATAGCACTTTTTTCAATTCGCGATACTTGAGCTTGGGAAATTCCCATTGTTGAAGCAATCTCCATTTGAGTTTTGCCTACTATAAATCTGGAAATCAAAATTTCTTTTTCTCTATCCTTGATTTTTTGTAAGGCTTTTCTTAAGGAAATATACATATCCTTATCTGTATTAACATCTTTTAAGTCAGCAATTTGATCAGCTAAATAAATAGTATCTCCCCCATCATTAAATATTGGAGCCGAAATACTCATAGGGTCTTTTAATGAATCAAGGGCATAAGATATTTCATACTCATCAATATTAAAAGCTTGGGAAATAGTTAAATTGTCGGGCATTACTCCATTAACACTTAAATACTCATCTTGAAAACGTATTATTTTATAAGCCAAATCTTTAACACTTCGACTCACTCTGATAGAAGTGTTATCTCTTATAAAACGTTTTATTTCCCCAATAATTAAAGGAACAGCATAAGTTGATAATCTTAAACCTAAGGAAGTATCAAAATTTTCGATAGCTTTAATTAATCCCATAACGCCAACTTGGAATAAATCATCCATATTATGTTTAGTATTATTAAATTTTTGTAAAATAGATAGCACTAATTTTAAATTGCCATAAACTAATTCATCTTTTGCTTGTAAATCACCCTTACGATATTTTTCAAACAAATTAGTTATTTCCTCATTTGATAAAACTTTGATTTCATTGGTATTAATCCCCGTTATATCGACTTTATATTTTGCCATAAATTTTTACCTTTCATCAAAATTATGGCAAATTATGACTAAATTTATACAAATCTCTTAAGCTTTTATATCTTTGATGAGAGTAATTAATTCTTACTTATGTTTTTTACTTATTCTTACTTTTATTATATAATGCCCCAAAAATCAAGTTTCACGAGAGATAAAATCAATTTAACACGCGATGTTAATAACATTCCAGCTTCTTTTTACTTTCTTTTACTAAATATTATACATCATAAACCTTGTCTATTTTTTTTAATTCATTAAAGGTGTCAATTTCAACGATATCTTCCTTTTTACATTCTCGCACAGCAATTTTATAATTTTTCTTCTTAATATCTAATTGAACTTGATCCCAATATTTTTCTCTGCCACCTGGAGAATAAAAAACCTCTTCTATATCTTTGGCTAATTTTTGGCCATCTACTGAATCATAATAAGAAATTCCTACCATTTGATAGCAATTTTCACCGCCTATTTGTTCTTTTACTATAATTCCTTTTTTAGTAAGTAAACACCAATCATCTGTTTTTTTAACCGGTATTCCCAAAAAATTACTAGAATATTCATATTTTCTTATTAAGGCAGGATTAGAAAGCACCAAATCCGATTCTAAAACATAAGCATTTTTCAGATAATCTTTTATAACCATAGCCGATGAAATATTATTAGCTTCATTATATATTTTATTATCAACAAACTTGATATTAGGGTATTTATGAAGCAACGTCTCAAACTGCTCCCCTAAATAGCCTCTTACAATTATTATTTCAGAAATTTCTGCCGCTACAACAGCATCTAAAAGGGTTTCAATCATTCTCTTACCATGGACTTTAATCAAAGGTTTAGGTGTATTTAAAGTAATTGGAACTAGTCTAGAACCAAAACCAGCCGCTAAAAAAATTGCTCTTTTAACTCGATATGGTTTTAAAGCGAGTAATCCTTTTTCATTTATTTGATTGTTTTCTGAGATTAATTTTTTGGCAATTAAATTTTTCATTACTTTATTCACAAGTCCTAATGACATATTTGCTTCTTTAGCAATATCCCTTTGTGAAAATTTAACATTTTTTCTTTGTTCCAATATTACTAGTATGTCAAATTCTCTTTTAGTTAATTCCATGATCATTCTCCTATATTAATACATTGTTTTGTACGTTCATAAAACAATTATATATTATCGATATGAACAAGTCAATTAAAATAAAGAACATAAATATTCTTATTTTTAAAAATAATTTACCTAGTTGAACAAAAAAGAGAAAAAAATTTTTTTCTCTCATACAATATTTTTTTTAAATTTTCATAATATTTTGCAACTTTTTTACTACTTTTTTCTCAATACGAGAAATATAAGATTGGCTTATCCCCAGCATTTCTGCAACTTCTTTTTGGGTATATTCTTCTGTATTATTTAAACCGTATCTTAAAGTCATTATTTCTTTTTCCCGTTCATCTAAAATACTTATTTCTTTTTTTAGAGTTTCTTTATCCATGCAATTTTCTAATTCTCTTGGCACTACATCCTCTTCTGTTCCTAAGATATCTTCTAATCTAAGCTCATTTCCTTCCGCATCATAATTTAGAGTTTCCTCTAAACTTATTTCTATTTTTTTCCTTTTATTTTTTCTTAAAAACATTAATATTTCATTGGCAATACATCGCGAGGCGTAAGTAGCTAATTTTATATTCTTATCTGTTTTATATGTATTTATTCCTTTTATTAAACCTATTGACCCAATAGATACTAAATCTTCAATATCAAAACCAGTATTTTCATATTTTTTAGCTAAAAAAACCACCAATCTTAAATTATGTTCAATTAAAATATTGCGGGCTTCTATATCTCCATTTTGGGCTCGCTCTAAATATTCTAATTCCTTTTCTTTGGAAAGAGGTGGAGGTAATTTATCCGTTGCCCCGACAAAAAAACATTCTTGATATTTTCTTTTTAAAAATAAAATTAATTTTTTAAACATTTTATTCCTCCAATAAATGATAATTTAACAAACAATCAATCTCGTCAAAACCAGTAAATGTTTCCGATAATCCTAAAAGATAATTGTTGTATATTTTATGTTCTATTTCAATATTTTTTAGGCTGATACATTCTAATAAGCTTTTATTATTAACCGTTTTTATCGGAATATACATTGGGCTTCTTATATTATATATGCCTTTCAATTTATTTTTATTTATTAAAATAATATATTTATTAGTGATAGGATCTTTTAGTTTATTACCACTATCTATAAAACCTTTTAAAGTTAAAGTTTTATTATTTTTAAAAGTTATTTTTACAGTTGCATAATAATTAATAATTTTTTTTAATTTTTTTTGTTCTTTTATATATAAATAAAGTATTAAAGGCGCTATAGCTAAAATTATTAAATAACTCCAATTATTGAATTCTATTTTTAAATAATATAAAAATCCGGCCAAAATAACACTAACCATATATAAATAAATTAAATTATTTCCTAAATATTTTAAATTCTTATAGCCAAAAGCTATTAAAGTCATTATGATTCCCGCAATTACTTTTAATAACAGTAAAAAATAGGAGGAAACAGGAATTAAAATAATAAAAGTAGAAATAGCTCCCCAAGTAGTAGCTAATAATATTCTTTTAATTTTGGCATTCCTTTTTAGTGTAACATCTACTGTAATTAAAATAAGAAAATCATAAATAAAATTTAAAATAAATAATAAATCTAAGTAAATTTTCATTTATCTCACCAAATTTATTATATAAAAAAAATACAACAAATTTTGTCGTATTTTAGTCTCTATTTTTCATTTTTTAAAACAAATCATTATTTCTTAGAAAAGGGGGTATTTCTAAATCATCATCAGTTGGAACAGATCTTCTTTTAGGCATTTCCCCAGGAGAATATAATTCTTCGGCTTCTCCTTCATCAAATCCCGTTGCAATAACAGTAACTATTACTTCATCTGTTAAATTTTCATTTTTAATAGCTCCAAAAATAATATTTATATCGCTTTTTGCTGCTTCTCTAACAGTTTCTACTGCATCTTCTATTTCAAATAAAGTAAGATTATTACCGCCAGTTACATTAACGATAGCATTTGTGGCACCATCAATTGTAGCTTCTAGTAAACTATTGGCAACGGCTTGACGAGCTGCTTCAATAGCTCTATTTTCTCCAGCATTACAACCGATTCCAATAATAGCAGTACCGCTTTTTTCCATTACGGCTTTAACATCGGCAAAGTCTAGATTAATTACCCCAGTTACAGCGATTAAATCAGATATAGATTGAACTCCACGATGAAGAACATTATCTACTTCCTTAAATGCATCATCAAAGCTTGTTGTTTTATCAATAATATCTCTTAATTTATCATTTGGAATAACAATCAATGTATCAACGTGTTTTTTTAACTCTTCTATACCAAGTAAAGCATTTTCACTTCTTCTTTTTCCTTCGAATCTAAAAGGCTTAGTTACAATACCAACTGTTAAAGCTCCTAACTCTTGAGCTATTTCGGCAATAATTGGAGCTGCTCCAGTTCCAGTTCCGCCTCCCATACCACAAGCAACAAATACCATGTCAGCTCCTTGAAGGGCTTCTTCAATTTCGCTTTTACTTTCTAAAGCAGCAGCTCGGCCAATTTCGGGATTAGCTCCAGCTCCTCTTCCACCTGTAATAGATTTACCAATTTGAATTTTATTGGCGGCTTTAGAAACGTTTAAAACTTGTAAATCGGTATTAACAACATAAAATTCAACGCTTTTAACGCCTTCTTCAATCATGCGGTTAACAGCATTACAGCCACCACCACCAACTCCGACAACTTTTATCTTTGCTATTTGATCCATTTGTAATTCGTTCATTTGCTTCTCTCCTTAATTATCAAAAAAATACCCAAATAATTTTCCTAAAATGGAATTATCAGAAATATTTATTCTTTTTTCCGTGCCCCCTAATTCCTCTTGTTCTTCTATATTAAAAATTGAAAATTCAACATTTCTTAATTTTAATCTGCTATTGTAATATTTTATTAACCCCACAGCAGTTCCATATTTGTTGTTACGAGCACCAATTTCTTCGACATTGCCAATAATACCCATATTACCAAGTAATTCTTCTAGCAAAATATCAAAGTCTTGGCTTTCTGTTACTCCTCCTGTAAATATTATATAACTAATTTCTTTTTTTGTTAAGAGATTTATTTGTTTTTTGGCTAAATTAATAATCTCTGTTAATCTACCCATTACAATTTCGGAGGCATCATATTGATTAATTTTAACGTTTTCCCCATGTTTATCAGTAAAACTTAATGATTCATTAGGTTGAGCTAGCCTTGTATGGGCTAAAGCTAAATGTTCTTTTAAGTATTTAGCATCTTCATGAGAAATTTTATAAACATAAGCTAAATCATTGGTTATGGCATCTCCTCCAATATCAATAACTTCTAAATTTGTAAGTATTCCTCGATTAAAGATAGATACTGTTGTAGTTTCTTCTCCTATATTGACTACTGCCCCAATTTGTTTATTAAGTTCTTTATTTTTATGCTCATAATAATCTCCTAAGGGAGAAATAACTACATCTACTAAATCAACCCCAACATTTTTTAAACAAGTTGATATTCCCTCGATATTCTTTTTAGGAACTGTAACTACAATGGCTTTCATAGTTAATTTTTCTGCAATCATATTCAAAGGATTATTAACTATTTCGTCATTAACTTTAAAACTGGTTGGTAGAACTGTTACCAATTCTTTATTATCCATAATTTTATTATAAACGCATTTTTGCATAGCTTTTACTATATCTTTATTTTTTATTACTCGATCTTCATCTTCAATTCCAATTGTTCCACTACTTAAAAAACATTCGGCATAAGTGGAAGGAATCGTTGCAATGACTTTCCTTATAGGAATTCCTAAAATATCTTCACATTTAGTAAATACTTCTTTAAAAGCCTCTGTAGCACTTTCCCCATTTATAACATAACCTTTTTTAATTCCCCGAGAAGGAGTTTCAACACATGCTAAAATATTAATTTTATTTTTTACTATTTCTCCAACTATCAATTTAATTAGAGATGATCCAATATCCAAACTGGCAATAAATTTGCGCATAATGTCACTCCTATTTTCTTATCTAATTATATCTAAAAAATTAGGTATTAGCAAGTTTTTTAAAATAAAAAAAGAATTACTATTTTAAATTCTCTAGTAATTCATCTTTTTTCATTGAACTGTATCCTTTAATACCTGCTTCTTTAGCTAAAGCTTTCAATTCAGCTAATGTTTTAGAACTTAAGTCTTCGGCTTTTTTAGTCGGAGCAGTTTTAATTTCTTCCTTGCTTTCTTTTTTAACCGGTGTCGCTTTAGCAACTTTTCCGTTTAAAGCATCATTAGCCACTTTTACTAACTCAGTAAATGCTGCAGGATCATTAATAGCTATTTCAGATAACATTTTACGATTAATAGTTATTCCTGCTTTTTCTAAACCATTTATAAATTTAGAATAACTTATATTATTTAATCTACAAGCAGCATTAATTCTTGTAATCCATAATTTCCGGAAATTTCTTTTATTTTGTTTTCTATCTCTAAATGCATAAGCTCCACTATGAAATAATTGTTCTTGAGCTGTTTTATATAATCTGTGCTTACTACCAAAATATCCTTTTGCTTGTTTTAATACTTTACGTCTTCTATTTTTTGATACGTTTCCGCCTTTAACTCTTGCCATAATTTACCCCCTAACTAGATAACAGATTTTAATCTGCTAGCTTCTCCTTTCGCTAAAATTCCTTTATTTCTTCTTTGACGTACTTGTTTTGAAGAATCTTTGCTTGTTTTATGATTACCATTACCTTTTTTATAAGTTAATGTACCATTCTTTTTAACTTTAAATACTTTACTACTTGCTTTATGTGTTTTTTGTTTTCCCATAAAAATCTCTCCCTCTACTACCTTATTTTTTTGGTGCTAATAGCACAGACATTTGCTTTCCTTCTAACTTAGGTTCAATTTCAATTTGACTTAATTCACTAAGTTCAGAAGCAAATTTTAATAAAACATCTTTGCCAAGTTCGGTATGAGCCATTTGACGGCCTTTAAATCTTATAAAAGCTTTAATTTTATGCCCTTTTTTCAAATATTCTGCGGCATTTTTCTTTCTGGTTTCAAAATCATGAATATCAATTGTTACAGACAGACGATACTCTTTAATCTCTTTATTGCTTTCTCTTTGTTTCTTTTGAGCTTCTTTTAATTTTTTTTGCCTTTCATAACGATATTTATTATAATCCATTATTTTGGCTACTGCTGGTGTACTGTTTTCACTCATTAAAACTAAATCTAAGCCGGCATAGTTTGCTAAAGTTTTAGCATCTTCTAATCTTTTTACTCCCATTTTTTCGCCATTTGGTCCAATTACCATAACTTCTGCTACTTTTATTTGATCATTTATTAGTAGCTCATCTGTTTTTGCTATACAAAGCACCTCCAACAATTAAAAAGTGAGTATTTTTATACCCACTTTAAAAACCTATATAAATAATAAATATTTTTCTATGGCTTTTTACCTATTACTATTCGTAATCAGGTGGATTCATGGATATAAATCGCTTTCCTTTTTAAAACAACAATAGTTTATCATTATATTATATGTTTTGTCAATACAAATTATCCTATATATGCAGGATAAACGCATGAGAAATTTTTAAATAGAGTCTATGTTTGATTTTCAAGCATAGACTTTATTTGTTTAGTATT
>CANRDE010000002.1 GCA_947629325.1 uncultured Bacilli bacterium | reverse complement strand
CTCTTGTTGTTTCAATAATTACAATTATTTTATCTTTTATTATCTCTTATGTTAATACTCAAACTATTAATTATGAACAAACACTAGTAACAATGTTTGGCACAATATTCGGAACATTATTGGTTTTAACAATTATGTATCCAATTATTTATAAATTTGGTGTTGAAAAAGCAAGAATTGGTATCTTTTTACTGGTATTTGGGATAGTTATTATTGGTAGTTTATTTGCAAATTTTGTAAATTTATCAAATATTTTAAAATCTTTATACTTTTTAGAAGATTATTTAATAATAATTTTAATAATTGTAGCTATTATTATGGTTTATGTATCTTATAAAATATCAGAAAAAATATTTAGTAAAAAAGAGTTTTAGAAAAAAAGTCAAAAAGAAATAATATAAGACATTATGGAAAAAATATGAAATATACATAAGATCAATGTTTTATCATTCAATAATTAATTAACTCTTTTATTATTTATAATACAAATACTAATAGGTAATATATAACAAATACTAATAGCATTAATGAACCCTCAAGTTTATTTATTTTTTTAGAAGTTTCCGCAAAAATGAATAATAATAGGGCTGAACCAAATAGCAGGATTAAATCTATCATTTGGAAACTGGATGAAGTTATTCCCCCAAATATTACTATTGGTATTCCTAGAACAACACAAATATTAAAGATATTGCTTCCTATAATATTACCAACTAATAAATCTTGTTCTCCTTTTCTTGCCGAAACTATAGTTGTGACTAATTCTGGCAAAGATGTTCCAAATGCAATAATTGTTAAAGATATAACTCTTTCACTAATTCCTAAAGTTGTAGCAATACTAGAGGCATTATCCACAACTAAATTACTGCCTAATACTATTCCGCATAATCCCAGTAAGACAAAAATCAATGATTTTCCTAATTTGAATTGAGGTTTTTCATCTTCTTTAGATTCCTTTTTTTGTTTTGCTAAAGTTATTAAATAATATAAAAATACTGAAAAGAAAAGCAAAATTACAATTCCATCCGCTCTGGTTATTTGATTTATTTCACCATTACCTAAACTTATATCTAAAAATAACACAATTAATAAAGTAGAGATTAACAGGGTCAACGGTAATTCTTTCTTTACTGTATTATCTTTAATTGCAACGGGAGTAATAATTGCTGCAACTCCTAATATAAGTAAAATATTCATAATATTACTACCGATTACATTTCCTAAAACCATATCAGCATTTCCTGATGCTAAAGCACTCATGGAAACAGCAAATTCTGGAGCTGAAGTACCAAATGCAACAATTGTAAGGCCTATTAACATTTTTGATACTTTAAAGTTTTGAGCGGTAGAAGCTGCTCCATCAACAAAAATGTCAGCTCCTTTAATAAGAAAAATAAATCCTATAATGAGTAATAAAATATTTAAAATCAATTTAATCACACTCCTACTTTACAATTGTAACATGATAATAAATAAAATAATATGAAAATTCATTTAGTTTATGAAAAAATAGACAGGATCTTAATCTTACTTTTTCTAATTTGCCTACAAATATTTTATTTTAAAACAAGTGTCAAGTAATTTTAATTTTCAGTAAAGTATGATAAAATCTTATTGTAGGTGATAGTATATGAGAGACAAAGATCAAAGATGGCAAGTATTTGTAAAAATATTAAAATGGCGAATATTTGGAAAAAAATCCCAAATTCCTAAAAATATATTAAATAAAGTTTATAATCGTACTCTTTCTTTTAATGAATTTATTGAATATCAATTATATAAAGAAATACCGATTTCCTGTATTATAGAATCTGAAAGACAAATTGTAAAAAATATTCCAAATGCTACATTATATGAAATTTATAATTGCACTCTTTCTTTTAATGAATTTATTGATTATCAATTAGAGGACAAAATACCGATTTCTTGTCTCATTGAATCAGATAGAAAAATTGTAGAAAAATTTGGTATTGATAAATGCAAAGAATTAGATTGGGAACTAATAAATAAAAAAATATATGATAATAATATAGATTTTAGAGATATATTAATGTCTATTGATACCCAAACAGAAGATATTAATAGGGCTTTATATGAATTAGTAAAAGACCAAATAAGGCCAAGCGATTATTCTTCTAAAATGGCGGAAATATATTCTGATAGAATATTTCCAATTTCACAAAAAGAAACTGATGACAGTAAAATAAATGATTTAAAATATAAATTTAATAAAGGCCAAATTGACTTAAAAAAAATAATTAGTAATTGGGATTTATTTAAGAATAAAGACTTAAGTTATTGTTTATTAAATGATAAAAATAACAAAAATAATATGACGGATGCTATGTTAAAAGAATTTATGACTAAATATGGTAAGTTAATTCCTTTAATAATTCAATACAATGATATTTATTCATTTATTAATACTATTTATACGGTTTCTACAGAAAAAGAAAAGCAGGAATTTATTAAGCAAATTACAGATGAAATATTAAGTAATACTTATAGACATGGTGATAGTAGTCAACCAATTGAGCTAACAGATGAACAATATCAAGAAATTTTCAAATATTCATCATTGGAAGACTATTTAAAGATTTTTAGTGATGAGCATAGAATAAAGCCAATAATTGACGAATTAAAAACATTACCACAAAACTATGTTTTTAATATGCCAATTCCGTTTTCAGTATTATTAAATCGTAGTGTTTTAAATTTTATCGGAATTTATGGTTTAAAAAATATAGTTGATTTTGATAATGAATGTGGCCATTTTTTTACTAAGAATAATTGTGAAATGTTAAAGTTAATGTATGATATGTATACGGCTTATTTTCCAGACGAAACATTTTTTACCAAAAATATTATAGATGAAGATTTAGATGAAAATGGCTATCGTAGTGATAGGCCATATACAAAAGATGAATTTTATGAAGCAATGAGAAGAATGATAATACATGGTCCAACAAACAGTCCATCCACAGTGCCAGATTATAGAGAAATTGTGGGAGAGTTTAGAGCTAAAAATCCAGAATTATTTATTTCAGAACAAGCTCCTGAAGAGTTACAAAAACTATTTTACACAAAATCAATTACTCCCCAACTATTATTAGAACATCCAGAATATATTCAATATTTAAATGGAAAAGATTTGAGTTCATGTTTAAAACAAATAACAATAGAAGTTAAAGGTAATAATAAATTAGGTAAATATGAGAACCTTTATAAATTCCTTAGTAGTAAAACTGATTTTAATGGTTTCATGGATTTTATTAAAGAATATAGTGATGTTTTAGAGATTGTTTTTGATAGCAAAATATCAGATGACAATCAATATAAAATAACATTTTCAAGTAATGATGACATAAATCAAATTCAAAATAGATTGCATGAAGCTCTAAGAAAAATTATTATTGAAAAAGGGACGACTTATCCTACACATATTCCTAAAAAATTAATAGAAAACAATTCCTCAATGTTTTTAGATAGAAATGCGCCACAAGAATTACAGGAAGCTTTTTATAGTAGAACTATTACAACCGATACAACCGAATTTCTTTTATCAAATCCAGCATATAGAGAATTTTTGAATGGAGTAGATTTGGAAATATTGTTTAAATATATGCCTGTTATTGTTATGCCTAAAAATATGTCTAATAATTTAAGTGCTTCGGGTACTTTTGAAAATGGCAAGATATATCCTAAAACAAATTTTATAAATGCACTTAAACAAACTTTTGGTGAAAAAGATGCTTTAGATGTTATGCTTATATATGGTAAATATGTGGAACAAATATATGAAGCAAATAAGCTTAAAAAATTTTTATATAATCCTGAATTTACCCAAAATGAATTTCTTGACGAAATAGATAAAACAATATTACAAAATATTATTGATGGAAATATAAAATATGATGAAAATATTTCTAGTCATTTCAAAAATAATAATCCCACTTTATTCTTAGGTGCAGATGTTCCCCAAGAAATTAAAGATAAATTTTATAATAGAGAATTCACATTAAAAGACTTTAATGATAATCCTAAATTATTAGATATATTTGAAAACACAAATATAGCCTGTGCATTTTCGGAAAACATGGCTTGGATTATTCCGCTATTTAATGATTTTGAAAATTTTAAAACTGCAAACTATAATCGTATGAAAGTTATATCGGCATATTCTAAAATACAAGATATTGAACTTCAAGAAATATTTAAAGAATTTGTTATGGAAATGGGAAATAATCTTGATGTAGAAAAAATAAAATTCGCATCAGAAGTATTATTAAGACTATCATTATCAAATTCAAGTGAAATATTTGCATTTAGAAAAGAGCTTGCTAAACAATTATTAAAATCAGAAGATCCTTTAGAGAGTTTAAGCAAAATTGAAAATATATTTATTAAAAATAATATTCCTACTGTTGGAAAAATTTATTCTTGCTTTGAAATATTACATCCTGATTTTCAAGGATTTAATTTTGAAAGTTCAATGATATCTCCAGTATTAAAAAAGGCATCAACAACAAGTAAAAAAATAATAGTTTTTTCTGATTTAATAAAATCTGCATTTGGGTCAAATAATAGATCTGTTAATGCATATTTAAGAAATATAGAATTTGGTTCTAATTTATATGAGAGTATAAAATCCGGCCAAATTCAATTCGATTCACTTGGAGAGAGTGAAATGAAAGAATTAACTACTTTTCGTAATCATTTAGTAACCTTGTATAACAATACAATGAAAGTTAAAAAAGAAAATGTAGAATTTATATCTAGTGGAAATGTTTTAACAGATATTTTAGAACTTTCAAAGAAGTTGTCGCCAGATGGAACATTAGATTATCAATTAGCTGATAGAGTTATAAGAATGTTCTGTGGATTTGCTGGAATTGATACTTTAGAGCAAGCTAAAGAATATATTAAAAGTAAAGTTGAAACTGCTGATTCAAGAAATAGAAATAGTGCAAATTCAGTTATGGTATTGGAACAAGGGGATTTCATAAAAGGAATTGGTGGTATCAAATATTTAAGAAACATTTTACAAAATGGTAGTGTTTCAAAAGAGTATTTAGGTTCAAATGCGGGTAGTGATAATACTCCCCTTGATACAGACATATCAATGATATTGAGTTCATCTGGAACAATAAGTAAAAAAATAGATGAAACTGCTGCTAAAGGTTATGGACCTATATGGTTTGTGTTAAAAAACGATGATAGATTTATAACTACCAGAACAGATGTTAAAACATTAGAAACTAAAAATGATATGTCAAAAATGGAAGTGTTTTATACCGGCTATTTAAGAAACGACCATTATGGAATTAGAACAGGATTTGCTTCTAGTGAAATAAATTATATTATTGTTGATAGTTATGATCCAAGAATAGGATTAGAAATTGCTATAAATGGGTTCTATATTCCTGTGGTTAATAAAGAAGGTAAAATTATATTTACTCCAAAAGATTATGATGAATTAAGATCTAAAATGAGTGGTTTATCATATTATGGAGAAGAAAATTATACTTTCTCCGAAAATTTGATTACAGACGAAACTGAATATCTAGCTCAACAAATTGAACAAAATAATTTAGAAGTTCAGGCTAAAAGAGAAAAGATTACTAGTATTATTAAAAAATCTCTTGAGGAATTAGGATTACACTTAAAAACTTATATTGATGGCGATTTAACTGAAGGATTTGTAGAATTAATTGATACTGGTTCAACAGGAAGAGGGACAAATAAACCTAACGATGGTGATTTCGATTTTATGATGAGATTAGATAAAACTATATTATCAAATTCTTCGAGATTAAATGAATTAAAACAAACAATTCTAAGAAATCTTGGTCGAGAAAATACGGCTGAATTAACTTGGAATGGTGATTTTAGATTAAAGAGTGTTCAAATAGATGCTGATATAAGTGTAGACATTGATATTACATTTACTGAAAAAACTGACAAAGTATCTTATTCTACAGATATGGCATTACAAGATAGACTTGCAACCATTCAAAGAATAAATCCAGAAAAATATAAATATGTTGTTGCTAATATCTTACTTGCTAAACAAGTACTTAAAAAAGCTGGAGCATACAAACCTAATCGGGGTGAAATTCCTCAAGGTGGGTTAGGCGGTGTTGGAATTGAGAACTGGATTCTTCAAAATGGTGGCTCATTTATTGATGCTGCTAAAAGTTTTGTTGAAGCATCTGATGGAAAGAGTTTTTCAGAATTTAAATCAACTTACCAAATATGGGATTTTGGAGAGAATCATTTAGCTGAAAAAAGAGGATTATATTCACATGATAATTTTGTTACAGAGAACATGAGTGAAGAAGGCTATCAAATAATGGTTCAGGCATTAAAAGAGTATTTAAAAACTATGGAAATTGATCAAATTAAATCAGGAGAAATTAAGAGATAAATAAAAATTGTAAAAAGGCAACTTTATGACAGTATAGTAATAGCAACAACTTAAAAGTGAGTTAATAAGAAATAATAATTGCAAGTAAATTACTGTCATCTCTAGTCATTTGTAAATTTAAGTAAGATATATTTGATTGTAAATATGAATAATAATATAATAAATACGTAGGAATCTGAAGTTAATTTAATGATTTACTTCCGGAGGTAATGCTTTATGATATATTTAAAAAGTTTTAAATTATTAAATGAAATGCAAGAACAAAATATTTATTATGAAGAACAAAGAAGAATATTTAATAATTTTTATCCGCTTCATTTATTTCCCAAAAAATCTTTGAATTCTATAACTTTTGATAAGATAACTATATTTTGTGGAAGTAATGGTTCGGGAAAAACAACTTTAATCAATATTATTGCTGAAAAAATAAATGCTTTGAGAAAGTCATTATTAGACAAAGGAAAGCATTTTGATTTATATGTTGAACATTGTGATTGCGAGATGGCATTTGAACAACCTATTGAAATAAAATTAATTACTAGTGATGATGTATTTGATTATCTTTTAGATGTTCGTTCAATTAATGCTAATGTTAATAGACAAAAAGAACGTTTAAGTAAAGAATATTTAGATTATAAATTTAATAAATATGATAATTCTTTTGATAAATATGATGAATTAAAAACAAGTTTTGACGCCAAAAGAAAATCGATGTCTAAATTTGTTAGGGAAAGATTAGGTAATAATAATATAACGGAATGGTCGAATGGGGAATCAGCCCTTATGTTTTGGGAAAGAGAAATAAAAGAAGATAGTATTTATATACTAGATGAGCCAGAAAACAGTCTGTCTGCAGAAAATCAATTAAAATTAAAGAAATTTATAGAAGATTCGGTCAGATTTTATAATTGTCAATTTATAATATCAACCCATTCCCCTTTTTTATTGAAATTGAATGATGCCCAAATTTATGATTTAGATGAATCACCTGTAACAACTAAAAAATGGGCCGAATTATCTAATGTGTTAGTATATTATAACTTTTTTAAAGAATTTGAAGATGAATTCAACAAAAAATAAAGGTAAAAGTTTTTGTAAATATAAAGGAGCTAAGTGGCTCTATTTTTATTAAAATAATTATTATAAATAATGTTCAAATAATAAGTTGAAACAAGTCAAAATGGAGAATTTTGTGTTATAATTATTTTGTTAAGAAATTTTTGCAAGTGGTTAAAAAATATTATAATTTTGAAACTGATTTAATTAAATTATAATAATAGTAGTTGAAAAATGGAGCTGAAAAATATGATAAATTATTTTAATAAAATTCAAGCAGATGAATCAATAATAAAAATATATAAAAAAATTCATGAATATGAAGATGCAGAAGGCGGTTATGCATATCATGATTATAACCATGTTAACAATGTGGCAAATTATTGTGAAAAAATATTAAAAACATTAAAATATGATGATGATTTCATTTGTGAGGCTAAAATCGCTGCCATTTTGCATGATACAGGTTGCATCGAAGGAAAAGAAAATCATGCTTATAGAAGTTATGAATATGCTAAGAAATATTTGGAGGAAAATCATATTCCCTTAAAAAACAAAGACTTGATATTAGATGCAATTAAAAATCATAGCGATGGATTTATTACTGATAACATAATTCAACTTGTAGTTATATTGGCAGATAAAATAGATATAAAAAAATCTAGAATTAGTGAAATCGGTAAACAAGTTGAAGGCAACAGACAATACCAATATATAGATGATATTCAATTTGAAATAGAAAAAAACAATTTTTATATAAATTTTATTTGTGATCAAGAAATAAATTTAGAGGAATTAAATAATTATTATTTTACTAAAAAGGTTTTTAAAGCAATTCAATCTTTTTCTAATCAACTTAATCTATCCCCTAAAGTGCTTATTAACAACAACATATGGACAGAATTTTATAAATAATATTTTTTATTAATAATATAGGAGATAAAATGACAATTGAAGAAGAAATCTTTAAAAAGACAAAATTGAATATTGATAAACTATTAAAATATGGATTTCGAAGAGAACAAGATGTATATAAATATTCTCAAAACATTATTAATGATACCTTTAAAGTTGAGGTGGAAATTAACCGTGATGGCTTGGTTATTGGTAAAATTTATGATTTAAGAATAGGCGAAGAATATACTGGCTTTCGTATAAAAGATATTTCTGGTTCTTTTATTGGTCAAGTCAGAGATGAATTTCAAAAAATATTAGAAGACATTAAAAATAAATGTTTTGAAAATGAATTTTTCTTATATGCGCAATCAAATAGAATAACCAGAAAAATCAAAGAAAAATATAACGATAATCCTGAATTTCAATGGACTAAATTTCCTGACTATGCGATTTTCAGAAATTCTATTAGTCGCAAATGGTATGGTTTAATAATGAACATAGATAGAAAGAAAATAGATAATAGTTCTAAAGGGCAAGTAGAAATAATTAATGTAAAATTAGACCCTGTTAAAGTAAAAATTTTATTAAAGAAAAAGGGCTTTTATCCGGCTTATCATATGAATAAAAAAAGTTGGATTACAATCACTTTAGATGATACAATAGGGGATGAAGATATAATGAAATTAGTTGCCGAAAGCTACTCTTATACCATAATTCAAAAATAAAATATTGGTTTATTTATCTATATTTATAAAATGGCTAAATTCCTTTTGCTTTAATATATTTATAATTATTTCAGGTTTGAAATTAATATTTTTTAATTCCGCCATATTAAGCCAAATATATGTTAGATATTTTTTGTTTTTCTCTTCAATATTATGAATAACTTTTTTGGCATAATTTTCTTTATCTTTGAATTCCAATTCATGAATGATTAATATTTCATGGTATTTTCGACCATTGAAACTAGAAGTAAAAAAGTTTTCAATCATCCCTATTTCCTTTTTAAAAGAAATATTTAATCCTGTTTCTTCCTTAAATTCTCTTATAGCTGCTTTAATTGAGGTTTCTCCTATTTGACAACGGCCTCCTGGTAAAGTTAAATGAGAAGAGCGACTATCTTTTTGTAATAAAATATTATTATTATTTTTTATAACAATAGCAATACGATAGTTAAAAACACTTTTATTTGTCTCTATTTGGATATCATTATTCATTGGTATACTTCTTTCTTTTTTTTAAAATAATTAATTAACTTTATTATATGGTAATATTTCCTAAATAACAATAAATGAGGGGGAATAAATTTTAACAAAATACTTGACTTTTATTTTTAAAAGTAGGATTATTAAATATAATAGTGTATTTTCATAACTCAGAAAGGGAAAATATGAAAAAAATATATATGATTAGACAATTAGCAGTATCTTTGTTAGCGTTTTTTATTTTAATTTGGGCCTTTTTTAAAAATGAATTTATTGTAAAAATAATTATTAGTCCTTTTTTAATATGTTCTTTTTGTGCCTTTCATGAATGTCTATTTTTAATTTTAAACAAGATAAAAATAGCTAAGATATTTCAATTTGCTTTTCGTATTAGTTTTTTTATATATATTTTTGGGGTTTTATTATACGCAATATACTATGCCATTTCCAGTCAAAGTTATTCTCTTTTTTTCATAATTGGAATATTTATTATAGTTATTATTCCGTTTTTTAAAAATGCGTTTTTTCATAAAAAATAATATAAAAAGTAAAGTAATGACAATAGGATTAAAATATGATAAAGTATATAATGAGTTAAATAATAATGGTTGCAAGCATTGTTTAACATAGTTAAAAAGAGAAGGAAGGTAATAATTATGTGTACCGCAATAACTTATAATACAAAAAATCATTATTTTGGCAGAAATTTAGATTTAGAATATTCTTATCAAGAAACAGTTACAATTTCTCCAAGAAATTTTCCATTTAATTTTCGTAAAGTAGATGCTATAAAAAATCATTATGCCATAATTGGAATGGCATATGTTAGCGATAATTATCCTTTGTATTATGATGCCATAAACGAAAAGGGTTTAGGCATGGCGGGATTAAATTTTCCTACTAACGCGGTTTATAACGAAATCGAAAATGATAAAGATAATATCGCTCCTTTCGAATTTATCCCTTGGATATTATCTCAATGTGCTAATATAACTGAAGTAAAAAAATTATTAAAAAACATTAATATTGCTCAAATAAATTTTAGCGATCAATTGCCAGCTTCGCCGTTACATTGGATTATTGCAGATAAAGAAAATTCTATTACAGTAGAAAGTTGCAAGGATGGTTTAAAAATTTATGATAATGTCGTAGGAGTTTTAACAAATAATCCTACTTTTGATATGCAAATGTTTAATTTAAATAATTATATGAATTTATCAATTGAGCAACCGCAAAATAATTTTGCTAAAGGTTTAAATTTGGATATTTATAGTCGCGGTATGGGAGCTTTAGGTTTACCGGGGGATTTATCATCTAGTTCTCGGTTTGTAAAAGCGACATTTACAAAAATGAATTCTTTGGCTGGAAGTTCAGAATCTGAAAGTATTAGTCAATTTTTTCACATTTTAGGTTCGGTTGAACAACAAAGAGGTTGTGTTCATATGGGTGACGATAAATATGAAATAACTATATATAGTTCTTGTTGTAATTTGGATAAAGGAATATATTACTATACTACTTATGAAAATAGTCAAATTACGGGAATTGATATGTTTAAAGAAAATTTAGAAGATACCAAATTAATTAACTATGATTTAATTAAAGGACAACAAATTTTAATGCAAAATTAATTGAAGATAAATTGAGCATTTTAAATAAGGGAGAATAAATTAATGCGTGAAAAAATAATCTTTGGATTAATAACTATCATATTAATATTAGGAATGGCTGGAGTTTATTTTTGTATAAAAAAAGAACCAGAAGATAATAATGCTAAGATGTTTGAGGTTACTTATAATGGTAGCTATAGCCCACAAATATATTATGATTTGCCTGATCGTTATATTTACACTCACGATATGATAGATTCTATAAAATTTACTTATAATAATGAAACTAAGGAATTAAGTTCTTGGTTTCAAGAAAATGATAATTTTTTAGATATCTTTTTAGCAGAAATTAAGAAAAATTCTAAAAATGTTGTGGTTAGCCCATATGATGGAGGATCAACAGAATATCATGATGGGAATATTGGTATTGTCGTTTGTCATACCTTTGATAATAATATAAACATAGTAATTGGTAAAAATTTAGATTGGAAAACGGCCAGTTGTGGTTTTGGCAAGAAAATTTTAGTTGACCAAAAAGCTAAGAATGATAAAGTGGCAAATATCATCGATAAATCAACTTATTATGGTGATGTTGATATTTCGTGTGTGGATGAGCCAGAAATATTTTATGAAACCCCAAAAACAAAATATACTTTTGGCTGTCGAAATATAGTGGTATTGTATGAAAGTGGCTTTGAAGAAACAGCAGAAGAAGCTTTTAAAAATGGTGATATAACTTTTGAAGATTTAGATAAATATAATATAACTTATTCAATAACCCAAAAATAATTTAACAAATAATTAAAATATGTTAAAATAATATCATATTTAGGACAAGTGTTTAAAAAAAGTTGCTTTTTCGAGGAGAAAAAATGCAAGAAATTTATGTTAATTTAGATGATTCGGGCAAATTAACATTAAAAGAGAAAGTTAGTGTTTATGGAGGAATTATATTTTTATCCAAAAAAGAAAAAGATAAATTTATTACGCAATATAGAAGTATTATAAAAGATATTCGCTGTAAATATTGCAAGAAAAAAAGCTTTTGTGATAACAAATGCCCCGAAATTAAAAATATAAATATTAAACCATCTCATAAGAGAAGAATTATGAATTATTTGAAAAAATATTATATTGTAGGATTGGTTATAAGAAATGATCAAGTTTATAACTATATTAAAATTAACAAAGGTGCCAAAGGAAGATTTTTGGATTATTCTATTCGAAGAGTAATAAAAGAGACAATAAAAAAATTAATAGAAATCCATAATATTAATCCTTATCAACCTATTAAATTAATTATTAATATAGATGAACAGAGTACAAAAAATAATGGTTATTATAATCTTCAAGATGGACTTTATGAAGAATTAAAATATGGAATTATAAATTATAATTATTCCTCATCTTTTGGACCTATTATTTTTAGTGATTTAAAAATAGTTATTTCATATAAGGATTCTCAAAAAAGTTATGTTATTCAAGCAGCAGATTTATTGGCGGGAACAATTCGAAAAATGAGTTTATGTTTTTTAGATAAAAATTTATATACTGAACTTTCTAAAATAATTGATATTAATGTTATTTTACCATAAGAAAAAAGCCATTTATATGGCTTTTTCCAGTTAGGACGGTGTATTTACAATACACTTAATTAAAATAATCGTATCCTAACTATCGACCTGACGAGATAGTATCTCCGGTAAATTAATAATAAAAGGAATTTTAAAAAAAGTCAATTAATTTCTTAATAAATATTTCTTAAGAAGAAGTTCATAATAATATTGGTGAATTTATGAAAAAGAAAAGTATATGGCTTGATAATATTTCCACTCCTAATTATAAAGTTTTAAACCAAGATTTAAAAGTGGATATTTTAATTATAGGAGGAGGAATAACAGGGCTTTCAACATTATATTATCTAAAAAATACTAATCAAAAAGTTTGTTTAGTAGAAAGTAATTTAGTTGGTAATGGCATAACAGGAAAATCAACCGGCAAAATAACATATTTACAACAAACAATTTATCAAGATTTAGAGCAAAAATATTCTTTAGATGTGGCTAAATTATATTTAGATTCTCAAAAAGTTGCTATAGAGGAAATTACCAAAATAATCAAAAAAGAGAAAATTAGTTGTAATTTGGAAAAAGTAAATTCTTATCTTTATGCCCAAAATGAAGAGGAATTAAAAAAGATAAATAAAGAAAAAAACATATTAGAAGATTTAGGAATAAAAACTTTTTCGCAAGATAATTTTATTTATGTAGTAGATACCTATGTTTTTCATCCTTTAAAATTTATACTTGGTCTTAAAGAGACATGTCAAAATTCGGGAAAAGAAATTTATGAAAAAACTAAAATTTTACAAATAAATAAAAAGGATGATTACTATATTTGTCAAACTAAAAACCATAAAATATTAGCTACTAAAATTATTTTAGCTTGTCATTATCCTTATTTTGTTTTCCCCTTTGGCTTGCCTTTAAAAACTTATGTTGAAAAATCTTATATAACCGCATCTTTAGCCAAATATAAAAATAAAAGTATGATCACTCCTGTTAAAAAGTGTGAATCAATAAGATATCATAAAGATTATTTAGAATACATTTTATATTTAAATAATTCTAGTAAAATAAGTGATAATTTAAATGAAAAAAAGAATTTTGCAGAGATTATTTCTAAAACAAAGGAGCAGGGTTATAATCCTGTATATATTTGGAAAAATGATGATTTAATGACTCTAGATGGTATGCCTTATATTGGCTCTATAAAAAAGAAGAATAATGATTTATTAATTGCGACTGGTTATAATACTTGGGGTATGACAAATGGGGTTTTAGCTGGTAAAATATTAAGCGATATTATTTTAAATCAAGATAATGAATTTATTAAATTATTTAGCCCCTTAAGAACCAATAGTTTAAAATATTGCAAAGAATATTTAAGCAATATAAGTAGTAATCTTAAAAGTTTTATTCAAAATAAAATAGCTAAAAATAAAAAATGGTATTCCGCCAATATAAAATTTCAAAAAATTAAAGGTCAAAACGTTGCAATATATAATGATGTAAATAAAAAATATATTGTTTCTAATAAATGTCCTCATATGGGATGCAGCTTAATTTTTAATCCAATTGATAAAACTTGGGATTGTCCTTGCCATGCTTCTCGGTTCGATATAGAAGGAAAATGCATTAAAGGTCCAAGTAATAATGATATTAAGATTAACAAAGATATAGGAAATTAATTCCCTTTATGTTATAATTAACAAGTAGGAAAGATAAAAGAAAGAGGTATTCTTTATGTGTGGAATTGTGGGATTTGTAAATTCACAAAAGAATAAAAAGAAAATAATTAAAAAAATGGCTGACCGGATTATTCATCGTGGTCCCGATGATGAAGGGTATTATGTGGATGACTTTATTGCCTTAGGACATCGCCGTTTATCTATTATCGATCTTAATAATGGAAAGCAACCTATTTTTAATGAAACGGAGGATGTTGTAGTCGTTTTTAATGGGGAAATTTATAATTATAAAGAATTAAAAAACGAATTAGTGGCCAAAAAACATCAATTTAAAACGACAACTGATACAGAAGTTTTAGTTCATGGTTATGAGGAATTTGGTTATGATTTACCTAAAAAGTTAAGAGGAATGTTTGCTTATGCCATTTATGATAAGAAAAAAAAGATTTTATTTTGTAGTCGCGATAATTTTGGAATTAAGCCTTTTTATTATTGCCAATTTAATAATACTTTTATGTTTGCCAGTGAAATTAAATCTTTTTTAGAACACCCTGATTTTGTAAAAGAATTTAACAAAGATTTATTAGGACCATATTTAACCTTTAGTTTTACGCCAACTACGGAAACTTTCTTTAAAAATGTTTATCGTTTAGATCCGGGTTATTCTTTAATATATGAAAATAATGAAATAACTTTACAAAAATATTATGAAATAGATTTTCAAGAAGAAAAATTAAATTTGGCAGAAGCAGCTCAAAAAATTGATGAAGTTATGAAGGATTCAGTAAAACATCACTTAGAAAGTGATGTAGAAGTAGGATCATATTTATCAAGCGGAATTGATTCTTCATATATTGTTGCTTTGGCTAAACCTAATAAAACCTATACGGTAGGGTATGATATTCCTAAATATACAGAAACCAATTATGCAAAAGATTTAGCTTCTAAATTAAAAATTGAAAATGTTGATCGCAAAATTAATGAAAAAGAATATTTAAAAATTGTTCCTAAAATTATGTATCATATGGATGAACCAATTAGTGATCCAGCTGCTATTGCCTTATATTTTCTTTCGGAAATAGCTAGCAAAGATATAAAAGTAGTATTATCGGGTGAGGGTGCTGATGAATTTTTTGGAGGATATAATACTTATCGCGAAACAATTGATATGAATTTCTATAATAAAATTCCTTATTTTATTAGACATGCCATAGCGTTAATATTAAATTTTTTACCTGAATTTAGAGGCCGTAATTTTTTAGTGCGAAGAGGAATGAAATTAGAAGATAATTATATTGGAATGAGTCGTGTTTTTAGTGATAAAGAATGTCAAAAAGTTCTTAATTTTACTAGTAAAATTAAAAATAAAGATTTAACTAAAGATATTTTTCAAAAATATAAAAATAAAAATGATCTAATAAAAATGCAAGCAATCGATATTAACTTTTGGTTGGTTAAAGATATTCTTCAAAAAGCTGATCGGATGAGTATGGCCAATTCTTTAGAATTACGAGTACCATTTATTGATAAAGAAGTATTTTCTTTGGCTAGTTCTTTAACAATGGATATGAAAGTAACCAAAGAAAATACTAAAGTAGCGTTAAGAGAGGCCGCTAAAAAAAGTATTCCTACTGAGGCGTATAAAAAGAAAAAATTAGGGTTTCCGGTTCCGCTAAGATCTTGGATTAATTTAAAAGAATATCAAAAAGAAATAACTAAAACATTCAAAAGTGAACATGCTAAATTATTTTTCAATCAAGATTATATTCTTAAATTATTGAATAAATGTCATAAAGAAGATCATGACACGTATAAAAAAGTATGGGCTATATATACCTTTTTAAAATGGTATGAAGTATTTTTCTTAGATAAAAAAAAAGCTTAAAGTGAGGGGATTAAATTGTATCGAAAAACTTATGCCTTAATTAATAATGATATTTTAGAAGAAAATGTTCACAAAATAACAACCACATTTAAATACCAATATTATATTGGAGTAGTAAAAAATAATTGCTATCATCATGGGATAAATGTTATTTCTTCGTTATTAAAAGGAGGCATTAATTATTTAGCGGTTTCTAGTTTAGACGAAGCCTTAGAAATAAGATCATTATATAAAGATGTTCCCATTCTTATTTTAGAACCAATTAATATTGAACATGTTAAAATTGCTTGGCAAAATAATCTAACTTTAACAATTGAAAGTGTAGACTATTTAAAAGAAATAGTTAATTTAAATAATAAATTCAATTTAAAAGTTCATTTTAAAATAGATTCAGGAATGAATCGTCTTGGTTTCAAAAATAAAATTGATTTAGAAGAAGCCTATAAAATAGTTTGTGAGCATGATAATATTTTTTTAGAAGGAATCTATACTCATTTTGCAACAAGTGGTTATTATGATATTTATTATGATAAACAATTAAATAAAATATATGATATGTTGCAAAATATTGATTTGGCTAAAATACCTATTATTCATTTTGATCGCAGTATTACTTTAGTAAGACATAAAAGGCCGAAATATGTGACGGGAGTCCGGTTAGGGATAATGATGTATGGTTTTGATAATCATATTAATATTGATACTAGTTTAAAAGGTCATTTAAGAAAAATAAAAAGAAATATTTATTTAAAATGGCATCATATTAGTCCTTCTATTTCTCAAGATTTAAAATTAAAAACTGCTTTTAGTTTATATACGGAAGTTTTGGCCTTAAGAAAAGTAAAAAAAGGGGAGAAAGTCGGATATAACGCTGAATATGAAATACAAAATGATGGCTATCTTGCCACCATTCCTATTGGTTATGCAGACGGAGTAACTAAAAAATTTAGATGGGTTTCTATTAATAATAAAAAATATGAAATAGTTAGTGAAACGATGGATATGTTAATGGTTTTAGTTGATGATAAAGTTAAAATAAATGATCAGGTAGAAATATTTGGTAATCATATTTCGCTTAATGAAGTAATGAGAACTTTGAATACAAATAGTTATCATTTGTTTAACATGATTACAACTAGAGTGGTAAGAATTCATCAAGAGAAGGGAAAAGAAAAAATAGTTAAATATTAGAAAGGATTAGTAATGAATTTGGAAGTATTAATTTTAGGAAGTGATCCTAATGCTTATTATATGGCAAGATGTTGTTATGAATTTTTAAAGAAAAAGCCTTACTTAATTGGGCGAGCTCCTTTATCATTTACTAGTTATAGTAATATACTTCATATTACTTATGAAGAAGATATCTGGAATGAAAAAGGATTTTTAAAAATTTTAGCTAAATTTAAAAAAGAACACAATGAGCCGATATTACTAATAAGTACAAATGAAACATATACAGAATTTATTAGTAAAAATCAAACCAAGTTAGCTAAAGATTTTCTTTTCAATGTTCCTGATTTAGACGTTATTATGAGTTTAACTAATAAAGAAAATTTTTATAAAAAATATGCCAATAATAAACTATCTTTTCCCAAAACAATATATTATAATTTAGATGCTAAATTAGATACGACAAATTTAACTTATCCCCTTGTTTTAAAACCTTCTAATGTCGTTACATATAATCATTTAAAATTTGAGGGCAAAAATAAAATATATAAGATTAATAATGAAACAGAACTTCTTAATACTTTATCTTTAATTAAAAATGGTGGTTATAATGATAAAGTCATTATTCAAGAATTTATTGCCGGTGGTGATGATAATTTATTTGATGCAGTTCTCTATGTCAATACTAAAGGTAAAGTAGAATTTATCAGTTTTGCTCAAATTGGTTTGCAAGAAAGAACTAAAAGCATGGTAGGAAATGCTGCTGTCTTAATAAATGGTTTTAATACAATTAAGGGAGATGTAAAAAAACAAGTAAAAATATTAAAAGAATTTATGGAAAATATTAATTACCGTGGCTTTGCGGAAGTTGATATGAAATACGATCCTAAAGATAACACTTTTAAAGTATTAGAAATAAACGCAAGACAAGGCCGAAGCAGTTACTATGTGGCCAAGCTAGGTAAAAATTTAGTTGAAGTTTTAGTTGATGATTTAATAAATAAAAAGCAACATGAGTTTGTTTTTTTAGATAAAAAAGTATTGCTTTCGTTTGTGCCTAAAGGTATAGTAAAAAAATATATTCAAAACGAAATTTTTAAAAAAGAAGCTTTAAAGATGTGGAAAAATGTTATTAAACCGATGGACGCTCCCTGTGATAAAAATTTTAAAAGATTTTTAATGCTTAGAAAAAGATGGTTTAACTATTATAAAGAATACAAAAATAGTTATTGGAGGTAGTTATAAATGTGTGGAATCACAGGTTTTATTAGTAAAGATAAAAATAAAAAGCAAATTATTAAAAAAATGGCGGATCGAATTATTCATCGTGGTCCCGATGATGAAGGATATTTCACTGATTCCTACATTGCTTTAGGTCATCGGCGTCTTTCCATAATTGATATTAATAGTGGAAAACAACCTATTTTTAATGAAGATAAATCCAAAGTTATTATTTTTAATGGGGAAATTTATAATTATGAAAAATTAAAAGAAGATTTATTAAAAAAAGGACATAAATTTCGTACTAATACCGATACAGAAGTTATCCTACATGGTTATGAAGAATATCAAGATGATTTATATTCTAAACTAAGAGGAATGTTTGCTTTTGTTATATATGATTTAAAAACTAAAGAATTAATTGGGGCGAGAGATTATTTTGGTATCAAACCATTTTATTATTATTTAACAGATGATGCATTTTTATTTGGTAGCGAGATAAAATCTTTTTTAGAACATCCTCAATTTCATAAAGAAGTTAATACTAAAGCTTTAAAAATGTATTTGATCTTCCAATATTCTATTCATAATGAAACTTTTTTTAAAAATGTTTATAAGTTAAAACCAGGAACTTTTTTTAAGTATCAAAATGGTAAGTTTAAAACCCAAGAATATTTTAAAATAAATTATCCTAAAGAGCCAAAAGATTTTAATTATTATAAAGAAGAATTACAAAAAGTTTTAAAAGAATCCGTAAAATATCATCAAATCACTAGTGATGTGGAAGTAGGGGCTTATCTTTCCGGGGGAGTCGATTCTTCTTATGTAGTAAGTGTAGCTAAACCTGATAAAACTTTCAGTGTTGGTTTTGATATTGAAGGATTTGATGAGACCAAAATGGCCCAAGAGTTATCACATATCTTAAAAATTAAAAATTATCGTAAACATATCAGTAGTGAGGAATTTTTTAATATTTTACCAACTATTATGTATCATACTGATGAACCTCATGCTAATATTTCTACTGTACCTTTATATTTTTTATCCGAGCTAGCTAGTCAAGAAGTCAAAGTGGTTTTATCGGGTGAGGGAAGTGATGAAATGTTTGGGGGCTATAACGAATATTATGAGCCGGTAATTTTAAAAATTTATACTAAAATTCCTTTATTTATTCGCCAATGGGTAGCCAAAGTAATTAAACCATTACCTCATTTTCCAGGGCAAAATACTTTAATAAAATATGGTAAACCTTTATATGAAAGATATATTGGTCATGGTTCTTCTTTGTCAGAAGAAGAAGCTAATAAGTTATTAAATCCTAACTTAAGAACTGATGAAAGTTTAAAAGATATTATTAAACCTTTAATTGATGAGGTCAAAGATTGTGATGATGTTACGCAAAAAATGTATATTGATATGCATTTTTGGCTACCAGAAGATATTTTATTAAAAGCTGATAAAATGGCTATGGCTAATTCTTTAGAATTAAGGGTTCCTTTACTGGATATAGATGTTTTTAATTACTCTAAAAAAATCCCTTCTAAATTTTGGATAAAAGACAAAAAGACTAAATATTTATTTAGAGCTATTGCTCATCAAGAATTACCAGAAGAATGGGCAAATAGAAGAAAGCTTGGCTTTCCCGTTCCTTTTAGTAAATGGATTAGAGAACCAAAGTATTATAATTATGTTAAAGAAAAGTTTAATAAACCTTTTGTAAAAGATTTCTTTAATGTAACATATTTAAATCAATTACTAGATGAACATTATCACACCAAAATATCTCATATGCATGAAATATATAATGTTTTAATGTTTATAATTTGGTATGAAGTGTTCTTTGAAAGCAATGGTGAAGTATGTTAAATACTATTTTAATAGTAAGCTTTTTAATCTTAATAATTTATTTATATATTATTGCTAAAAAAATCCGGCCGCAATATAAAAAAATTGCAATGTTAATTATATTAATACTTACAATTTGTTGGGCTAATTTCTTAACTAAGCCTCTTATCCAGTATTATAATTCGAAGTTTGTAAATGGCCAAGAGAATTCTCGTTTAGAGGAAGAAATTTCTAACATAGATGAGCAAATCCAGAAAATAAACAAAGCAGAGAAAAATTATAAAGGAAATAGTAATTTAAATGCGGAAGAAAGAGAAGCTTATCTAAATGAATATCAAAAATTGAATAATGATATAAGTATTAAAAATCAAGAATTAACAAGTGTAACTGATACTTTTAACGATTTAAAGAAAAAATATGATGATTTATATGCCCAAACTTCCCATCTTATTAATAATGCCCCAACTTATCATCAATATCCAGATTATCCTAATGGTTGTGAAAGTGTAGCCTTGTGGATTTTATTGACATATAATGGGGTTAAAGTTACTATGCCGGAAATAATTGATATTTTACCTATGGGAAGTAGTCCATTTTATGTGAATGGGGTTCGTTATGGCGGAAATCCGGAAAGAGAATTTGTAGGTGATCCAAGATTATATAGTGGCTATGGCGTGTATGAAAAGCCTATAATACAAACGGCTGAGCATTTTAAAAGTGGTGTGATTGATAAAACGGGAACATCACTAGGTGATATTTTAAAATTAGTTAAAGAAAATAAACCAGTACAAGTTTGGGCATCTATCAATTTAAAAGATACTTCAGTTTGTACTAGTTGGCTTGACGAAGATACAAAGGAAAAAGTTGAATGGATTTGCGATTTGCATAGTATGGTTATTTTTGGCTATGATTATAAAAATATAATTGTTTCTGACCCTTATACTGGTAAAATAGAGTATTATGAAAAACAACAATTTGAAAAAATGTATAATTTATTTGGAAAGAGAGCATTATATTATGAAAATTAAAAACATGGTGATAATTTTATTAATTAGTTTTATTGTAGCTTTATCTTTTCAATATAAAGAAGTAATCAAATTATATAAAAATTATAGAGATTATTTAGAAGAACAAAATTTAAATAGTAAGTTAAAAGAAAAAGAAAAAGAATTAGAAACAGCACAGGAAAAATTAGAAAAAGCTATGGTAAATTCTTTAAGTGCAGAAGAATGGCAAAACGAAATAAATAATTTAGAAGCTACTATTAAAGACTATGAAGAATCAATCAATAAATATAAACAAGAAATAGACGAAGAGCAAAAATTATATGAAGAAATTATTGCTGCTACTAACAAGCAATAGTTTCTTTTATTTTAAATTATTCTGTGATATTATAAATATGTAATATAATTGGTGAGATATGGAAGTAAAAGGTTATAAAGCTTTTAATATTGATCAAACAAATCGTTATGGTATGCATTTTGAAGAAGGTCAAACTTATCAAATTTCTCAATCAGAAGTTAAATTTGGTCCTTGGGGATATGGATTTCATTTATGTACTCATTTGGCTGATGTTTTTAGATATTATGAATATCTAACGGAAGATATATGTATAGCAGAAGTAACGGGTCGGGAAACATGTCAAAATTTGATGATGAATATTATGGTTATTATGACATGTATGCAGTAGAGGAAATTACCATTAATAAATTTTTAACGCGAGATATAGTAATTAATATTATCAAAAATAGTAGTGATTTTGATAGAATTAAATTTTTGCAAACCTTTAATTTAAACAATAAGGAAAAAATTGATTGGTATTTAATGGGTTTAAAAGAACAAAATTTAACCCTTTTAAAATTTCTCTTGTTTTACCAATTTGGATTTCATGATATTTTTAAAGAAGATAATGAAAATAATATCAAAAGATTAAAATTAAAAATAGGGAAGGAAAACGATGAAGTTAATTATGGCCAAAAGAAAAAAGAAGAATAATATATTAGTAGTTTTGCTATTTATTGTTTTAATAGCTATTTATTATAATTTTCAAACGGAAATAAAAGGATTTCTTAATCAATATCTTTTTCCTCAAAAATCTTATAGTATGGAGGAAATTCCTGTTTATGATGGGCAAGCTTTTGTTATTATTAACAATAATGAGCCCAATTTTAATGAAGATTTATATGATGATGCGGATTTTGAGAATTATAGTAAATTGGATATTTTAGATCGTTGTGGAGTGGCTTTAGCAAAAATTGGGAAAGAGTTAATGCCTACCGAAGAGCGCGGAAGTATTGGCATGATAAAACCGAGTGGTTGGCATACGGTTAAATATGATAATGTAGAAGGAAAATATTTATATAATAGATGTCATTTGATTGGCTATCAATTAACTGGTGAAAATGCTAATCCTCAAAATTTAATAACCTGTACAAGACAAATGAATACTGGCGTTATGTTAGAGTATGAAAATAAAGTAGCTGATTATATTAAAACTACTAATAATCACGTTTTATATAGAGTAACTCCAATTTTTGAAGATAATAATTTAGTGGCAAGTGGAGTTCAAATGGAAGGTTATTCTATTGAAGATAAAGGAGAAGGAATTAAATTTAATATTTATGTCTATAATGTCCAAGATGGTATTGAAATAGATTATAAGACAGGAGAAAGTAAAATAGTTGCTAAAAAATAAGATAATGTTATAATATAGAAATGAAATTATAGAACGTTAAGTTCTTTTTAAATTTCATGATATTTTCACATAGAAATATTAGAATAAGGAATGTTTATTAAAAAGAAAAATATATATTAATATTGAGTCATTTTGAAAGGAAGCAAATATGTATAAATTATTAAAGAGAATGGGTAAAAGAGAATTATTATATGCTTTTATATGTGTAATTTTTATATCTATTAACGTTTATTTAGAATTAAAAATACCTGATTATATGTCAGAAATTACTATTTTAGTGCAAACAGAAGGCAGTAAAATGAGCAGCATATTAAAAGAGGGCGGCTATATGATTTTATGCGCTTTTGGTAGCTTAATTGCCTCTTTTGTTGTCGGCTATTTTGCTGCAAATGTTGCTGCTTATTTTGGGAAGGTCACTCGTAAATCAGTTTTTGAAAAAGTTGGTGCCTTTGGTACCGAAGAGATTAAATTATTTTCAACAAGTAGTCTAATAACTAGAACAACTAATGATGTAACTCAAGTGCAAATGTTAATTGGAATGGGTCTTCAAGCGATGATTAAGGCCCCTATTATGGCGACCTGGGCCATAGTGAAAATATTAGGTAAAAATTTTACTTGGAGTATTGCTACTGCTAGTGGTGTAGTTGTGCTATTAATTACGATTATTATTCTTATGATGTTAGTATTTCCTAAGTTTAAAATTGTGCAAAAATTAACTGATAACTTAAATAGAATAACCAGAGAAAATTTAACAGGAATTAGAGTTATTAGAGCTTTTAATGCCGAAGAATATCAACAAAAGAAATTTGAAAATGCTAACGAAGAATTAAAAAATCTGCAATTATTTAACCAAAAAACGATGGGAATATTATCGCCTGTTATGAGTTTAGTTATGTCTACATTGTCTCTTTCTATTTATTTTATCGGTGCTTTGTTGATTGAAAAAGCCAATATGTTAGATAAAATAACTCTTTTTGGCGATATGGTAGTATTTTCTTCTTATGCAATGCAAGTATTAATGTCATTTATGATGCTTATTATGATATTTATTATTTATCCTAGAGCTGCTGTTTCTGCTAAGAGAATTTTAGAAGTTTTAAATACGGAGGAAAAAATAAAAGATGGTAATATTATTAAAGGAAAAGAAGTAGGAACAGTCGAATTTAAGAATGTGTCTTTTAAATATCCTGACGCTGAAGAATATGTGTTAGAAAACATTTCTTTTAAAGCTAATAGAGGAGAAACTATAGCTTTTATTGGCTCAACGGGGAGTGGTAAGAGTACATTAATAAATTTAATCCCGCGGTTTTATGATGCTTCTGAAGGGGAAATTCTAGTTGATGGGGTTAATGTTAAAGACTACAAATTGGAATCTTTAAATAATATTTTAGGTTATGTTTCTCAAAAGGCTGTTTTATTTAGAGGGACTATTAATGAAAATGTTGCTTATGGTGATAATGGTCACCAAAAACCTAATAAAGATAAAATAAAAGAAGCTATTGAAGTTGCGCAAGGAAAAGATTTTGTAGAGAAAATGCCTCAAAAATACGAATCGGATGTTGCTCAAAGTGGTACTAATTTATCGGGAGGACAAAAACAAAGAATCTCTATAGCTCGAGCCATAGCAAGGGAACCAGAAATTTATATTTTTGATGATTCTTTTAGTGCTCTTGACTATAAAACGGATTTTAAATTAAGAAAAGAATTAAAAAAATATACAAAAGATGCTACTAATTTAATTGTGGCCCAAAGAATTGGGACTATAAAAGATGCTGATAAAATTTTAGTTTTAGATGAAGGCAAATTAGTTGGGATGGGAACGCATAAAGAATTATTGCAAAAATGCAATATTTATAAAGAAATAGCTTTATCCCAATTATCTAGTAGTGAGTTAGAGAAAGATTTAGGGGGCGAATAAAATGCATCCAGGAAGAAGAAATCGCAACAACAATGAAAAAGCTAAAGATTTTAAAAAATCTATGCTTAGTCTAATTAAATATTGTAGACCTTACATTATTCCAATTTTTATTGCTGTTGTCTTAGCAATGTTTAGTTCTATTTTATCTATAATTGGTCCTGATAAACTAAGGGATATTACCAATTTAATTACTAATGGTTTATTAACTGGTATTAATATGGATAAAGTTAAAAGAATATCTTTATTATTATTAACCATTTATTTTATTAGTGCCATTTTTGGTTATTTGCAACAATATATTATGGCCGTAGTAACTAATAAATTTTCTAAACAATTAAGAAAAGAAATTAGTGAAAAAATAAATAATATGCCTCTTAAATATTTTGATAAAAATAGTTATGGTGATATTCTTTCGCGAGTAACTAACGATGTTGATACTTTAAGTATGACTATGAATCAAAGTCTCGGAACATTAGTTAGTTCGATAACTTTATTAATTGGCTCTATTTTTATGATGATAATAACTAATGGAATTATGGCTTTAACTGCTATGGCTTCTAGTATAATAGGATTTGTATTTATGTTTGCTGTTATTGGCAAGAGTCAAAAGTATTTTGAAAGATTGCAAGATGAACTAGGAAATTTAAATGGCCATATCGAAGAAATGTATGCAGGGCATAATGTTGTTAAAGTATATAATGGAACTGCTGAAGCAAATAATAAATTTGATGAAATTAATGAACGCTTATATGAAAATGTTCGTAAAGGTCAATTTTTATCTGGATTGATGCATCCTTTTATGGGATTTATTAGTAATTTTGGTTATGTTTGTGTTTGTATAGTTGGCGCTCTTTTAACCATGAATAATGTAATAGATTTTGGAGTTATTGTTGCTTTTATGTTGTATGTACGTTTATTTACTCAACCATTATCACAAATAGCACAATCTTTTTCTAGTTTACAATCTTGTGCGGCTGCCAGTGAAAGAGTTTTTGAATTCTTAGCGGAAGAAGAAATGGGAAAAGAGGATCAAATTAAAGAAACTTTAAATAAAGATAGTGTCCAAGGGGCAATAGAATTTAATCATGTTAAATTTGGCTATGATGACAATAAAATAATTATCAAAGATTTTAATGTTAAGGTAAAACCGGGCGAAAAGATTGCAATAGTTGGTCCAACAGGAGCAGGCAAAACCACCATGGTTAATTTACTGATGAAATTTTATGACATTAAAGATGGTGATATTAAAATAGATGGAATTTCAACTAAAGAATTATCTCGTCAAAATATTCATGATTTATTCATTATGGTTTTACAAGATACTTGGGTTTTTGAAGGAACTATTAAGGAAAATATCAAATATAATAAAGAAAATGTATCTGATGCCAAAATTGAAGAAGTTTGTAAAATAGTAGGGCTTCATCATTTTATAAAATCATTACCCCAAGGATATAATACTATTTTAACTGATAATGATTCTTTATCTTTAGGGCAAAAACAATTATTAACTATTGCTAGAGGAATGATTAAAGATGCTCCATTCTTGATTTTAGATGAAGCAACAAGTAGTGTTGATACCCGAACAGAAGAACTAGTTCAAAAAGCTATGGATAAATTAACGGAAGGAAGAACTTCATTTATAATTGCTCATAGATTATCAACAATCAAAAATGCTGATTTAATTCTAATGATGCAAGAAGGCAATATAGTAGAGACAGGTACTCATGAAGAATTATTGAAATTAAATGGTAAATATGCAGAACTTTATAATAGCCAATTTGAAAAAATAGAAGAATAAATTATATTATTAAAAGATCAATGTTATTTTGATCTTTTTTCTTTTTGCTCGTTTAATTTACTTTATCTCCTTGGTAAGCATTTCTTTTGACCATTTCTTTATCTATTTCATTTAAAACACAGAATTTTTTTAATAACCAAGATGGGGCAATTAACTCTTCTTTTATAGGATCACCTGTAATTCTTTCAATTACTATGTTTTCATTTAGTAATTCTAATTGTTTAATCACAATATCAATATATTGTTCCTTATTTAGTAAGGGAAATTTATCTTTTTCATAAATATTAGCTAATTCTGTATGTTTAGATATATATAGCATGTGAATTTTCACCCCATCTATTTTAATATCATTTAATAGTTTCACAGTATTTAGCATGTCGCTTTCTTTTTCATAGGGAAGTCCATTTATGATATGGGCTACAACAAATATATTTTGGTCATGAAGTTTTTGGACAGCATCGATAAAACATTTTACGTTATGACCTCGTTTTATATATTTTAGGGTTTTTTCATTACTGCTTTGAAGTCCTAATTCAACTGTTAAAAAAGTTTGACGATTAAGAGTCCCCAAATACTTAATAATTTCCTCCGTTAAACAATCAGGTCTAGTTGCAATAGCAAGTCCTACTACCTTTTCATAATTTAGTAATTTTTCGTATAAAGATTTTAAGGTTTTTAAATCGGCATTCGTATTAGTGCCGGCTTGAAAATAGGGAATATAAAAGCTATTAGGCCATTTATTTTCTAAAATAGTAATATTTTTTAAGAATTGTTCTTCTAATGAATCTTTACTTTCTATAATGTTGGCCTTAGCATTATTGCTACAAAAAATGCAACCATTTCCATTTATTTTATTTGGGCAATTTAAATGAGCATCTAAAGGAACTTTAAATACTTTATTATTAAATTTTTGGCGGTAAAAATAATTTAAGGTATAATATCTTTTATTATCTAATGTGTTTTTAAACATATAAACTCCTAAACATAAAAATAATATAGCGAAAATTCGTTAGTAATGCAAGTTAATAATAGATTTTAATTTAGTAATTTGATACAATACTTCTAGGTGAAAAAGAATGCTAGTTTATGGAAGGAATGTTCTAAAAGAATTAGACCCTAAAAAAATTAAAAAAATATATATTAGCAGTAAAGAATTAATCCCCTATTTAAAAAAAGAAAAACTAAAATATGATTTTGTATCTAAACAAGCTTTGAGCAAAATGGTAAAAGGAAATCATCAAGGGATAGTTATTGATGTATATGACTATAACTATTATTCCCTTCAAGATATTAAAGGCAATTTTGTTGTAATGCTTGATCATTTAGAAGACCCTCATAACTTTGGCGCAATCATAAGAACATGTGAATGTGCCGGAATTAAAGATATTATTATTCCCTGTGATAGAAGCGTTTCGGTAAACGAAACAGTAGCTAAAGTAAGCGCTGGAGCTATAGAACATGTAAGAATTATTATGGTTAATAACTTAGTAAATGCTATTAATAAATTAAAAGAGATGGGTTATTTTATATATGCGGCTAATATGGATGGAGAAGATTATCGAACTTTAGAATATACAGATAAAAAAGTTTTGATAATAGGAAATGAAGGAAAAGGTATTAGTAAAATAATAAAAGATAATAGTGATTTTATTATAAAAATTCCTATGAAAGGAAAAATAAATAGTTTAAATGCTAGCGTATCTGCAGCTATACTTATTTATGGTATGAATCGAAATGACTAATGAAGAAATTTTAGAAACAAATGATAGTGAACTTATAATGTTATATAGAGAAGATGATGAAAATGCTAAAAATATTCTTTATTTAAAGTATAAGTTTATTATTGATATTTTAATTCGAAAATATAGCGCTTGGTTAAATAATTTAAAAATAGATTATCAAGAAATTTATAGTGAAAGTACTGTGGGTTTTAGTGATGCCCTAAAAAACTATCAAGATGATAAAGAGGCCAGTTTACCTACATTTATTACTCTTTGTGTAGAAAGAAGAATCACAGGGGTAATAAGAAAATATAGCCGTGAAAAATATAAAGGCTTACAAGAAACATATTCGTTAGATTTTTTTTATGACGAAAGTCAAAATCGGTTAATGGATATTATAAGTGATGAAAGTATTAATGATCCGTTAAAAAATATTATTGACGATGAAGGATGTGAAGAATTAATTGCTAAAATAAAATCTTGTTTAACTGTTAAAGAGAACGATGTTTTTGTTTTAATGATACGTGGTTTTAATTATTTAGAAATTGCTAAAATTCTTAATAATACTTCTAAACAAGTTGATAATACTATGCAAAGAATTAAAAGTAAAATAAAGAAAATTTTGAACGAAAAGGTTAATTAAGAGAAAAATAAAATATTTTTCTCTATTTTAATTCTAAATAGTTTACAAAATATTTCTGTTTTGATATAATTTAGACATAATAAGAGGGAGTGATTCTAATGAAGATGTTAACTTCAGAGATAACAAAACTATTAGATAAATTATATAATTTACGTGGTGAAGATAGTGTAGTATTAGCTGACATGGAAAAATCCAGAATAAAAGCTACTGAAACAAAAGAAAGAACAAGTAATGAAAAAACTACCTTACAAAATAGAATTGAAGATTTAATAGAAGAGGAAACAATTTTAGCCGAAGAAGGCGAAAAATTAATGAATGCTCTTAGCCATATTAAAGCTGAAGATTTTAAATTTGTTTTAGATAAATTAAATATTGATTTTAATCCTGAAAGATTGAGTGCCGAAGTAGATAACATGCTTCCTAAAACAATTGAAAAAGTCCAAAAAGAGACAGCTGCGGCCAAAGATGAATTAGTTCAAGTAGAATCAGAAATGAATACAGCAATTGCTACTATAGAAGAATTGTCTATTAGAAAAGATGAAGCTTTAGCTAATCAAGCGCGTCTTAATGAATATTTTGAATTAGCTTTAAATGGAAATATTAATATAACTAGGGATTCAATAACAGCTTTACTAGAAAAATTTGATTTTAGTGAAGATGAATGCCGAGAAGCCGCAAAATTATTGATGTTCCCTGAAGATGCTCTATATGAATATGAGAGAAAATTAAAAGAAATGGAACAATCAGGTAAGAGTATATCTGAAGTTTTTGCAGAGGCAAAAGAAAATGTTGAAATAAATGAAGAAAAAGAAGAAGGAGCTTCTTCTGATATAAAGTCAATTTCCCCTAAAGAAGAGTTAATTAACTTACTTACAGAATTAGGTTTTGATTATTTAGATTTTACTAATGGTGATTTAGAAAAGGTACTAGCTAATTACAATGAAAAAGATTTAAGAAAAAATGTTCAATATGCAAAAGATAATGGCTTTAAATTAGACATGTTTGTTGAGAATGTTGAACTATTATATGATAAAGAGTTCGAAACAAAAATAAAAAAATTAATTGCTATTGGTAAAGAACCATTTGACATATATTTAAATCCTCATATTTTAATGAAATATAATAGTTATGATTTAGAAAATGTAATTAATAAATTACAAGAAAGTGGATTAGATCCTAAAATAATTCCACTAATTGCATATTAGGAGGTAAGAATATGGCAACCATATTAGATTTTCAATCTATTTTAAATGCAAAGGAATATCAAAAATTCATTAAAAAATTTCCAGCTGTTGCATCTTTTATAGATGATTTATATGCAAAGTTAGCATTATTAAGAGAGCATGGTATTGTAATAAATAGAGCTTCTGAACTAAAAGTTTTAGCAAATTCATTAGATGTTTTAAGAACAAGAATTGATGTAATGAAAAATGATATTAATGCCTTAGAATGTTATGTTCAAAATCCTATTTTGCTAAATAAAGATCTTTTTGATTTAAGAAAGAGAATTCAATATTTTCGCCAAAATGGAATGGATATTGATGTAACAATGTTAAATTATTCTAATGATAAATGGAATCAAGTTATTGGCATTCAAAATGAAAAGCAACCGGAAACGGTAATATTAGAACCAGACGTTAATGCTGGGATACAGCCTACAAATGCATATGATCAAGATTTGTCAAGCATTAATAATCAAAGAAAAGAATTAGAATCTTTGAGAGAAGATTTAGCAAAATATAATCAATCAAATGGAATAGCCAATACTACCTTTGAAGGAATCGCAGGAGATTTAAATGATCAATTAGGACCAGATAATGCAAGAGAAAATATGGCAAGAATTTTAGATTTCGAATTTAACGGAGAAGAAGAAAATAATTTTGGAGGTAGAGTTGCATGAAATTTTTAGAAAAGTATGATTTTACCAAAGAAGAAATAGCGGAATTTTTAAATAATTCACCTAAAAAATTAATTGATGCCGTTAAGGATAATAAAAAATTAGTAGGAGAAAATATTAATTATTTAAAAGATTTAGGAGTTACTAATTATAAAGAAATATTTTTAGAATATTATGATATGTTCTTAATGGACCATAGTAATTTTGTTCAAATTTTTTCTAAATATGAACCTGAAGATTTAATTGAAAAATTAAAACAAATAAAAGTAGTAGAGTATTTATAAAGATGCAAGAGCATCTTTTTTTAATGTGGAAATAATGCTATAATTTAAACGTGATTGTTATGAAAATTATAATGGCAATATTATTTGGTTTTTTAAATTCTTATCTTCCAATTATAGCTAAAGAAGATATAAATCAGAATTATATAAATGTTATTCAAGATAATATCGAAGTTTATAATGAAATGAAGCTTTATGATATCATATCTATTAAAGATGCTGAAATTATAAGCAAAAACTATGATATAGATACAAAAAAATTGGGACAAAAAGAATACAAAGTTTATTATAAAAAAGATGATAAGAAATATGTCTATAAATTTATGGTCAATATTGTAGATAGTGAACCTCCTATTGTATTTAGTGGCACGAATAAAACTGTTAATATAAATTATAAAGGTGATTTATGTAATTTAATTACTTATGGTGATAATTATAGTGGAAATATAAAATGTACAATTACCGGGGATTATGATTTAGGAAAAGAAGGAAAGTATCAGTTAAAATATGAATTAAGTGATAGTAGTAATAATATTAAAAAAGTTAATGTTACTTTAAATGTAATAAAAAAAGCAAACAATGGTGGAAGTAATACAGACGTTGTTAAAACTTCTTTTCAAGATGTATATGCAAAATATAAAAATGATAATAATGAAATCGGTATTGATGTATCAAAATGGCAAGGTGATATCGATTTTGAAAAAGTCAAAAATGCTGGAGCTAGTTTTGTTATGATTCGAATTGGGGTAGAAGGATCAGAAACTCGTGAATTAAGCTTAGATTCATTTTATGAAGAAAATCTAAAAAAGGCCAAAGAGGCTGGGTTAAAAGTAGGAGTTTATTTATATAGTATTGCTACCACTAAAAAAGAGGCTTTAGAACATGCAAATTGGGTACTAGATATTTTAGATGGTGAAAAATTAGACTTACCTATTGTTTTTGACTGGGAAAATTGGACTAATTGGAATTCTTATAAAATAAGTTTTTACGAAATAAATGATATAGCTAATACTTTTATGTCTACTGTAAAGAGTAAAGGCTATGAAGGAATGCTTTATAGTAGCAAATTTTATTTAGAGACGATTTGGACTAACAAGTTAAATTTTCCGATTTGGTTAGCCCATTATACTTCTAAAACAAATTATGAGGGTGATTATCAAATTTGGCAAATGTGTAATAATGGCCAAATTGATGGCATAAATGGCGATGTTGATATTGACATTATGTATAAATAAAAAATGTCAAAAGAAAGTTAAATTAATTTATAAAAATAATTTCCTGTGCTATACTAAATAATAGGAGGATATATGAAAAGTGTAGTAATAAAAGGAGTCAAACAATTTGAAGTTAAAGATTCTAAAGTTCCCGAGAAAGAACAAGGAAAAGTAATAATTGATGTTAAAAAAACGGGAATTTGTGGCTCCGATATTCATTATTGGGAGTTAGGAAATCCCATTGGTTTAGTAATGGGCCATGAATATTCAGGAACAGTTATTGATAATGGAGGACGTGAAGATTTAAAAGTAGGTGATCGCGTTACGGCTTTACCTATTTCTCCATGTGGTAAATGTGAGGCCTGTTTAAGAGGAGACATTCATTATTGTAAAGATACTTGGACTTATGCTAGTGGATTGTCATTAGATAATCCCGGAGGGCTAGCTCCTCAACTAAGTGTAAGAAGCGATATGGTTTTAAAAATCCCAGATAATATGACCGATGAAGAAGGAGCTCTTGTAGAACCTACGGCAGTGGGATTACATGCAATTAATTTGGCATACATTAAAATTGGAGATCATGTCTTAGTAGTTGGTGGAGGAATAATTGGTTTAGTCTCTGCTATGTTTGCTAAGAAAAATGGAGCTAGTAAAGTAGTAGTATCCGAAACTAATCCTAAACGAGGTGAAGCAGCTGTTAAATTGGGTGTAGCTGATGAATGGATTAACGCTTTAGATGAAAAAGCCATGAACGAATGTAGTTCAACATTTGATAAGGTGATCGAATGTTGTGGTAATACTCCTGCTGTAAATAGTGCCATGAATCTTGTTAAAGCCGGTGGAAAAGTTATTTTAGTTGGGGTTTCTATGACGCCTATTAATCTAGCTACTATTCAAACAGTTATGAAAGAAATTAATGTAATAGGAGCCATAGCTTATAAAAAAGATGAATTTGCAAAATGTATAGATTTAATATCTAATAAAGAAATAGATGTAAAAAAATTTATATCTAAAGAAATCGGATTAGACGAAGTTCAAAGTGCCTATGAAGAACTTTATAGTGGTACCTCAGACTGTATTAAAATATTAGTCAATCCTAAAAAATAATGTTTAAAAACTATTTATTAAATTAAGATAAATAGTTTTTTATTTGCCTACACAAAGAAATTTAGAAAGCCTATACTATAATAGGGTGTTTAAATTGGTTGATTTTTATATTAATTCAGGAGTCTACATTCAAGTATTAATTGCTACTCTTATGACTTGGGCAATTACCTCTTTAGGAGCTGCTATTGTTTTCTTTTTTAAAAAAGTGAATGGTACTATTTTAGATGCTATGTTAGGATTATCCGCAGGAGTTATGATTGCGGCATCATTTTGGTCCTTATTAAATCCGGCTATAGAGGAAGCCAAAGAGTTAGGAATGGTAGCTTGGTTAGTTGTTTCAATTGGCTTTTTAGCCGGAAGCATTATCTTAATAGCGGGAGATAATTTTTTTGCTCACATATTAAATAAAAGAAAACAAAAAAACTTAAAAGGCCTAAAAAGAAGTTTAATGTTAATGTTTTCTATTACTTTGCATAATATTCCCGAAGGATTAGCTATTGGTGTTGCTTTTGGATCTATAGTTGGAAATAATAATTTATCATCTTTGACCGCGGCCTTTATGTTAGCTGTTGGAGTAGGAATTCAAAATTTTCCCGAAGGAACTGCTGTTAGTCTTCCCTTAAGGAGAGAAAATTTTAGCCGCATAAAATCATTTGTTTTAGGAATGCTTTCGGGAATTGTTGAACCAATTGCGGGATTAATAGGATGCTTTTTAGTTATTTATGTTAAAAATATTTTGCCCTTTTTCTTGGCTTTTGCCGCTGGAGCTATGATATATGTTGCTGTTAGTGAGTTAATTCCGGAAAGTCAAAATAATAAAAAGAAAAATTTAATGAGTTTTTTTACTTTATTAGGTTTTGTTATTATGATGATGTTGGATGTAGCTTTTAGTTAAAATTGAAGATAGATTTCTATCTTTTTTCTTGGTTGAATTAAATACATATTTGAGATAAAATTATTCTAGGTGACAATATGAATAATAAAGGGTTTACCTTAATTGAATTATTAGCGACAATAGCCATTTTGTCTTTACTTATGGCCCTTTTAATTCCTAATATTAGTATTTTTGCCAATAAAATAAGAGAAAATCATCGAAAAAGTATTATAAATAATATCGAAATTGCGGCAGCTAAATATGCTTATGATACTAAAGAAACTTTAGTTTTTGTTGATACTCTTATTAAAAATGGCTACTTAGATAGCGATGATGATGATAGTATAATTGACCCTTTAAATAACATGAAAATGAATTGTTATTTAGTGGAAATGACCAAAGAGAAAAATTATTATACCGCTCAATTTATTGATGGGGAAAGTTATGAAGCAAATGGTGAATGTGATTCCCAAAAACTAAATAATTATAATGAAGATATTAATATTGATATTATAAATAATGGAGCCTCCGTATTAAATACCAATGCTTGGTTAAAAGGAACAGTTTCTTTAAGTGCATTTAGTAATACTGTAAATATTGATTGTAGTAGTAGTAAATGTTTATGGCATAGTAGTAGTGGGGCGAGCAAAAGCGGAGTTAGTAATATTTTAATAGACGATATAAAAGGAATATTACAAACAAGATATAGTTTTGAATACATAGTTTTAGATGGAGAAAGTAAAGAAATAAAAAGATATAATAAGATAGTTAATTTAAAAATAGATAATGAGAGTCCGGTTATTTATGAAAATGAAATAAAAGTTTCTAATAAATTTGTTAATACTAAAACTAAAGAAGTAACCATTGAAGCTAGCGATGGTAATGGATCCGGAATTAAGGAATATTTTATGGGAATTGTTCCTTCAGGAACTTTATGTACCAGTAATAGTATTTTAAATAAGTATCAAAGTAATAATAAATTTATAGTAAGTGCTAACGGAAATTATTTAATCTGCGTTAAAGATACCGTGGGTAATATTAGCAGTACTAGTTATATAATAAATCATATAGAAAATTAAGAATAATTGTAAAATAAATTCTTAATAATTGACATTAAAACATAATTATTGTAAGATTAATTTAGAAGATAGAGGTGAAAGTTGTATGAAAACTTTTAGAAATGAGAAAGGTTTTACTTTAATTGAATTATTAGCAGTTATTGTAGTACTAGCAATTGTTACTACTATTGCCGTTAGTGTTGTTTTACCTCAAATACCATCTGTGAAACAAGACGCTTTCGTAGTTGAAGCCAACGCATTGAGAACTGGTGCTTCTGATGCTATAACAGCAATTAGTCTTGGATATGTTCAAGCAGGTAGTCAAGATAGCAATTATAAAGTTACAACCAGTGATAGTGAAACAGTTTATTGTTTTACGATGACTAAATTAATTGAATTAGGATTTTTGAAAAATAAAGATGTTTCCGATATAGCTACTGATAAATATGAAGGCGTTGTAAAAGTTACAAGTAAGAATGATAGCCCTGGTTATACATATAGTATTAATATGCATAACGAAAGCTATTATGTAACAAAAACTTCCGGTGAAGTTAAGAAAGAAGATTTAAAAGATTACGATAAATCCCAACATGATGAATTAGGTAGTTTTACTTGTGGTGAATAGTTAGGTTTGATATAAATGAAAAATAAAAAAGGTTTTACTTTAATAGAATTATTGGCAGTTATAGTAGTATTAGCTATTGTTACCACTATTGCAGTAAGTGCCATTTTGCCTTACACTGGTAGTGGTGTGAGAGAAGACGCTTTTAGAATTGAAGCTTCAAATGTTGTTAAAGCGGCTGATGATTTTCTAGATTCTTATAATTTAGGAATAAATAATATTAAAATTGATAACAATGAAACTAGTTGTAAGTCAGCTAATAAAGTATGTTTAACAGTTAATAAATTAATAGATTCCGGTTTTTATAAAGCTGAAAAAGGAACCTTTAATGGTAAAGTAGAAATAACAATTGGAACGCCAAATAGTTATACTTTATATTTCCAAAAAGGAGCGGAATTTAGCTTTGTAGGGCAAAAATATAGAGACTATCAAAATAATGGAGAATTATCTACTGATTCTTGGAAAGACGAATATAATAGTTGTAGTTGTGAATAAAGGCTTTTAAAAAGCCTTTTTTTATAAAAAAGAGCTATTGAAGCTCTTTAATTTAAATTATCTAATTGAGTTTGTAAATTCTTTTCTAAAGCATCTATTTTAGTATCTTTGGCTTTTTCTAAAGTATACCAACCTAAATAAAACATTAATTCATAACTTTTTCTTTGTGCATCAGCAATGGCATCGAACATTTTTTTATATTCGCGATACAATTTTTCATTTGATGCTTCAGTTAAAGCCACTGTCATATTTTTTTCTAATTCTTTTAAATGGGTTAAAAGAATAGTCATATAATCTTGATCATTTAATTCAATACCCGTTGGTACTTCTTTTTTGGGGTTACAGACCTTATTATTATTCATTGTTTTTGACCTCCTTAATAATAGTTAAAACGTTTGTCAAATTTTTATAAAATAATTTAGCACAATCAGAAATAACTTTTTCGACTTTACGATCTTGTACATTTTTAAGGGCGTCTTGCATCATTTTATATGCAGTATGATTCCAACCAAAGATATCTTTTAAATAGTCTAAATCTTTTTCAGATATCATTTCGGGCGCCTTTTTATTTTCTGTATTCATATTTATCACCTTTCTAAATTTATTATGGTTAGATAATAAATTATTATACTAATATTGATTACTAATATTTGGAATAGTTATAGTAAAGATTTGGGATATACTAAAAAAGTGATCAAATATGGAAAAGGAAAATTTAATAATTAAACTAGGAGTTTTATTTTATGTTTGCAGTATCATAGGATATGTTTATGAAATGATATTAACCTATATTTATAGTGGTAAATTATTTAATCATGGTATCTTATTCGGACCCTGGTTACCAATTTATGGAATAGGAGCCCTCCTTATTATGTTAATTTATAAATTAAAAAAATATCCCTTATTAATCTTTTTCATTTCCTTCTTTTTAACTGGTACTTTAGAAGGAATAAGTGGTTTTTTATTATTAAAATTTGGCAAAATGCGTCTTTGGGATTATACCGGTTATTTTTTAAATATTGGGGGATTTGTATGTTTTTTAAGTGCTTTTTGCTTTGGTATTGGAGGCCTAATAATTACTTATTTAATTTATCCTTTTATTGAAAAAATATTAAAAAAAATAAATATTAAATGGATTAAAAGATCATTAATGTTAATTAGTATAATTTTTGGTATTGATATAATTGCATCAATTTTAAAATAATTATATAATTATTAACAGGTGATTTTATGCCTTTAGAAAATAAAAAAATATTAATTGTTGGGGCTAGTAGTGGTCTAGGGAAAGCGTTAATAGAAAAATTAGAACATTATAATGTTAAAATTATGGGAACTTTTAATACTCACCAAATCGATAACAATCTAATTGATTGCTATCAATGTGATATAAGCAAAGAAAGTGAAGTTGAACTTTTATTTACAAAATTAAAGGAGAAATATCAAACTTTAGATATTGTGATTAATTGTGCCTCTTTATCCTTAGATGATGATATCTATGATAAATCTCTAGATGATTTTATGACAGTTTTAGGAGTAAATTTAGGAGGAACATTTTTAATTTCTAAATATGCGTCTTTAATACTAGATAAGGGAATAATTATAAATATTTCTTCTACGGATGGTATTAATACTTTTTCCCCTCTAAGCCTAGATTATTCGGCATCTAAAGCCGGAGTAATTAATTTGACGCAAAATTTAGCTTTACGATTTTCCAAAATAAAATTTTTAACATTAGCTCCTAATTGGATTGATACAGATTCCGTATTAAATGCTAATCCCGAGTATATAAAAACTGAATTAAAAAGAATAAAACAAAAAAAATTATTAAAAAAAGAAGATGTTGCTCAAAAGATTATTTCAATGATGATCGATGAAAATATAATAAGTGGAACAGTTATAGTTATGGATGGTAAAAATGAATGATATATTAGAATATTTTAAAATAGAAAAAGAAATTTACGAATTAATTGGAAACGAAGAAGAAGAATTAAATCATATTTTTAAAGTAATAGATGAAAATGCTTTTAAAAATATGGCTAAAGTTTTAAAAGCCTTTAATGAAGAAAAAATAAGTGAAGCTGATTTTGAAGGAACAACAGGTTATGGTTATAATGATATTGGTCGCGATAAAATAGAAAAAGTTTTTGCTAAAGTTTTAGGAGGAGAAGATGCCTTAGTACGTTCCCAATTTATATCGGGATCTCATGCTCTTACTGTTTGTCTTTTTGCTTTATTAAGACCTAATGATTTATTATTAAGCATTACGGGACTTCCATATGATACCTTACATGAAGTAATAGGCATTAAAGAAAATGCTAGTTCCTTAAAATCTTTTAAAATAAACTATGAACAAATCGATTTAATAGATGATGATTTTGACTATGATAAAATAAGAAAAATATTAATGGAAAAAAAGGTTAAAGTAATTGAAATTCAAAGAAGCAAAGGATATTCGACTCGAAAGAGTCTCACAATTGACAAATTGGCTAAAGTTATTAAAATGATTAAAGAAATAGATAAAGATGTAATTATAATGGTGGATAATTGTTATTGTGAATTTGTAGAAGAATTATCGCCCTTAGAGGTTGGAGCAGATATTATAGTGGGATCTCTAATCAAAAACTTAGGAGGGGGAATGGCTCCTAATGGAGGGTATATTATTGGGAGAAAAGACTTAGTTTCATTAGCAAGTGAAAGATTAACTCTTCCTGGAGAAGGAAAAGAAGTTGGTCCTACTTTAGGAATGAATAAACAAATTTTAATGGGATTATATCATGCACCCCATGTAGTAGCTAGTAGTTTAAAAGTTGCTATTTTAACTAGTAAGGTGTTAGAAAAAATGGGGTATAATGTTGAACCAAAATATAATGATAAACGAGCAGATATAGTCCAAAACATTATTTTTGGTAATAGTAAAGATTTAATAGAATACTGTCGAGGTATTCAAAAAGCCTCTGCCATTGATGCTAATGCAGTACCTGAACCTACAGATATGCCTGGTTATCCTGATCAAGTCATTATGGCTTCTGGCTCTTTTGTCCAAGGATCAACTAGCGAAATATCTTGTGATGGGCCATTAAGAGAACCATTTATAGCATATCAACAAGGAAGTCTTACTTATGAACAAGGTAGGTTGGCAGTTATGATTGCTGTTAGTCATTTAAAAAATAAATTATAATTTTATATTGATTATAAATTAGAATTATGCTATATTATTAATGAACACGAAAGTGTTTTTTAATTGGTTTAAAATATTTGGGAGGTTTATAATGATTAAAGATAAAAAAGATACAAAACCAAAAAAAACAAAAAAGAGTAAAAATATTAAAAAGAATTCTAGTAGCACTTTAAAAAAAGAGTTACAAATGGTAAAGTGGCCTAGTTTTAAGGATATAGTAAAATATACACTAGCAACAATTGTCTTTTGTATTATTTTGGTTATATTCTTTGAAATATTAAATTTAATAATGGCATATGTAAAGGGGATTTTTAATTAATGGAAAAATTATGGTATGTAGTAAATACTTATTCAGGACACGAAAGTAAGGTTAAAGAAAAATTAGAAGCTAAAATAGAATCAATGGGAATGCAAGACTATATTTTTAGAGTAGTTATTCCGGAAACAAAAGAAGTAGAAGTTAAAGATGGCGTTAAAAAAGAAAAAATAAAAAAAATGTTCCCTGGTTATATTTTAGTAGAAATGATAATGTCTGATGAAGCTTGGTATATTGTCAGAAATACTCCAGGAGTAACAGGCTTTATTGGTTCAAGCGGAAAAGGAGCTAAACCAACTCCTTTATTACCTCAAGAAATTGATCGTATTTTAGTTAATATGGGTATGAGTAGAGTTAATGTCGAAAATGATTTAAAAGTTGGTGATTCTGTAAGTATTGTTGATGGACCTTTCAAAGGAATGATTGGTAAAGTTGATAATATTGATCTTGAAAATAACCGCCTAAATATTATTATAGATTTATTTGGTCAAGAAACATCAGTTGATGTTGAATTATTCCAAGTAAGTAAAAATTAAAAAGAATGTTAGAAATATAATAATTTCTAACATTCTTTTTTATATATGTTTTAATAGTTTCTTTTCTAAACAAGTAATAATTTTATATAAAAGATAAGAAATAATAGCTAATAGAATAATACCGGTCATAACCAAATTTAAATTAAAAATTTGTTTACCATAAACGATCAAATATCCTATACCTTGTTTACTAACTAAAAATTCTCCCATGATGATCCCGACTAAAGTCTGAGCAACGCATAATTTGAAAGAAGCAATAATTGTTTGATAACTACTAGGAATGACCAATTTCGTCATTATTTGCAATTTAGATGCTTTCATGGATTTAAAAAGTTTTAATCTATACTCATCGGTGCATTGAAAACCATTATATATTGTTATTATACTAACTATTAAATTAATTAATAGGGCCATAATTATCACGCTTTTAATATTTGCTCCCCATAGGATTATTATTAATGGACCTAAAGCTACTTTGGGTAGTGAATTAAGCATAGTTAAAAAAGGGTCTAAAATTTGGGCTAAAAATTTAAATTCATATAATAATAACGCTATAATGAAACCAATACTTATTCCGAGTATAAAAGATATAATAACTTCTTTTAAAGTAACATAAATGTGAATAAAGAAATTATGATTATGAATTAATTCTATAACACACTTAATTATCCTAGTAGGACTAGAATAAATAAAAGGGCTTATAATTTCTTTAGATGTTAAATATTCCCATATGCTAAAAAAAAGAAATAATATAAATAATTGCCATATTAAAATTTTAATTTTTTGCTTTTTTATAGTTTTTAAATACTTTTGCTCATTATTCTTCATTGATATCTAAGTCCTTCCAAATAATATCAAAGTATTTATTAAAATTTATGTCTTTTCTTCTTTCATAAATAGATGATTCATTTTTAATATCAATTGTTAAAATTTTTTTAATAGACGCTGGTCTTTTAGAAAGAATAATAACTTTATCCGAGAAAGTAATAGCTTCTTCTATATTGTGAGTTACTAATAAAACAGTTTTCTTTTCTTTTTTAATTATTTTATAAACATCATCGCTAATTAGAAGCCTTGATTGTTGATCTAAAGCGCTAAAAGGTTCATCCAACAATAATAAATCAGGCTTTAAAGCGAGGGTGCGAATAAGAGCAAGTCTTTGTTTCATACCTCCAGATAAATTTTGGGGATAATTATTTTTAAATTCTTTCAAATTATATAAATCTAATAAATAATCAACATATTCTAGATTTTGTCGGTTCAAATTATGTTCTATTTTAAGCCCTAGTATAGCATTTTCATAAATGGTTAACCAAGGAAGTAGGGCATCACTTTGTAACATATAAGCAATCTTTAATTTATTATCTTTTTGAATATAGCCACTATAATCGTTATCAAGCCCATCTATAATAGATAGTAGAGTTGATTTTCCACATCCTGAAGGACCTACTAAAGATATAATTTCTCCTTTTTTAACTTCTAAATTTAGATTTTTAATCGCTGCAATTATGCCTTCTTTAGTTTGATAATTTTTAGTTAAATTTTCGATATGTAATATATTATTCATACATATTATTTACCAAATCATCATAGTAAACAATTTCATCTATTAATTTGTTTTCTTTAAGTAAATCTATTAAAGTATTAAAAAATTCTTCTTCTACAAATGGAGTAGATAACCAAGCATCTGCTTCTTTGTATCTTTTAATCATGCTGGCTAAATCTTTAACATCGCTATCACTAAATTGGTTATGAATCACTTTGGCAACTTCATCATCATTATTATTAAATGTAAAGTCTAATCCTTTTTTAATGGCTTTAGTAAATTTTTTTAGTAATTCTGTATTGGCATTTATATAACTTTTACGAGCATAAAAAGCCGTATAAGGAAAGGCATCAGAAGCAGCTCCTACACTGGTAACAACATAACCTTGATTATTATCTTCTAAACTTGAGGCTAACGGCTCAAATAAATTAACATAATCTCCTTCTCCTCCGATAAAAGCTCCAGATAATTCGGCAAATTCTATAGAGGTATTAATTTTGACATCATCTTTACTTATTCCTTGATTTTCTAATGCTCTTAAAAAACTTAATCCGGGCATTCCTGTACTTCTGCCAATTAAAATTTCTTTTCCAATCAAATTATCCCAAGTAAAGTTTTCGTCCTTTCGAGACAGTATAAATTGGCCATCTCTTTTTGTCAAACCGGCAAAAACTTGCAAATAGTCTTTCTCTTTACCTAAATAAACATATGTAGCTGATTCTGGTCCGGCTAAGCCTATTTCGGTATCCCCTGATAAAACAGCGGCCGCAACATTATCGCTTCCACTTACTAATAATAAATCTATATTAATATTTTCTTCTTCAAAATATCCCTTTTCCATTGCGACATAAAAAGGTGTATAAAAAACACTATGAGTTACTTCCGCTACTTTTATATTTTGACTTTTTGATGTATTTTTATCATCTTTGTTTATAAATAACCCAATAATTAGAGTAATAGTTATTAACAAAACAATACCTGTTATAATATATATAATCTTTTTCTTCACACAAACACTCCTTACATATATAATATATTCGGCTTTCATGTTTTGTGCTAAAAGATTTGATGTTTTGATTGATTTAAAGCAAAGTTCATGATAAACTTAATTTGGCTTTAAATTTTAGCCCGTTGGTGAAGTGGCTTAACACACTGCGTTCTCAGCGCAGCATTCACGGGTTCGAACCCCGTACGGGTTACCAAATTATAATAAAAAAATATGATGTTATTTTTTAGCATCATATTTTTTTCTTAATTCGGTATTTAGTATAACTTTTCTTAATCTTATAAAGTGAGGAGTAATTTCTACTAGTTCATCTGAATTAATATAATCTAGGGCATATTCTAATGTTATTGGACGAGGTCGTTTTAAAACAACCGTTTTATCAGAAAAGGCTGCTCTTATATTGGTAAGATCTTTGCCCTTAACAACATTGATAGCTAAATCATTATCGCGATTACATTCTCCCACAATCATGCCTTCATAAACTTCAGCATTAGGTTCAATGAACATTACACCACGGTCTTCTAATTGACCTATGCTATAAGCAGTTGCTTTTCCTGTCTCGCTAGAAACAAGAACACCTAATTTTCTTTCTCCTAAATTAACAGAGGCTATAGGGCCATATTCTTTAAAACTATGGTTCATAATTCCGTAGCCTTTAGTTAAAGTCATGAAATTTTGGGAAAAGCCAATTAAACCTCTAGAAGGAATGGTATAGTTAATTCTTGTAAGAGTTCCAATATGGGTCATATTTTCCATATTAGCTCCTCTAGTACTTAATTCTTCAATTACAGCTCCCATATATTCATCATCAACTTCAATTTGTAATTCTTCATATGGTTCGCATTGTTGCCCATTAATTTCTTTTAAAATAACCTTTGGTTTTGATACTTGAAGCTCAAATCCTTCCCGGCGCATATTTTCTATTAAAATAGATAAATGTAATTCTCCTCGGCCAGAAACTAAAAAGTTTTCCGTATCAATTTGTTCAATTTTTAAACTGACATCTTTTTGCGTTTCTTTAATTAATCTTTCCCCAATTTTACGGGATGTTAATAATTTGCCATCTTTTCCGGAAAAGGGAGAAGTGTTAACTCCAAATGTCATTTGCAGAGTAGGTTCATCAATATGTATTATAGGCAGTCTATCATGGTTACCAATTTCCGTAATAGTTTCTCCTACTGAAATATCTTCTAATCCTGCTATAGCACAAATATCTCCAGCCGTTACTTCTTGAACTTCAATTTTGGAAAGAGCAGAAAAGCCAAATAATTTTTGAACCCGGAAATTTTTTTCAGTGCCATCCAATCTTAAACAATTTACCATTTGTCCAACTTTAACCTTGCCATTGAAAACTCTGCCAATTGCAATCCGTCCAACATAATCATTATAATCTAAAAGAGCGGGTTGAAATTGTAATGGTTTATTAATATCACCGCTTGGATCACTTATTTCATCGACAATTAAATCTAAGACACATTTAAAAGATTTTTCTTGAGTGGATAGATCACTATTTAAACTAGAAGTTCCATTTAAAGCACTAGTATAAGCTACTTTAAAATCTAGTTGTTCATCATTTGCTCCTAAATCTAAGAATAATTCTAAAACTTCGTCAACTACCTCTTTTATTCTAGCTGTTGGTTTATCAACTTTATTAATAACCACAATAGGTTTAACACCAGCATCTATAGCTTTTTTTAAGACGAAGCGTGTTTGAGGCATTGGCCCTTCATAAGCATCAACTACTAATATAACGCCATCAACCATTTTCATTATTCTTTCAACTTCGCCACCAAAATCAGCATGACCAGGAGTATCAAGAATATTTATTTTAGTATCATTATAAATAATTGAAGTTGTTTTTGCTAAAATGGTAATGCCTCTTTCTTTTTCAATTTGATTAGAATCCATCGAAAAATTTGTGATGTCTTGATTTTCTCTAAAAGTTCCTACATATTTTAAAATTTCGTCGACCAAAGCCGTTTTTCCATGATCGACATGTGCAATAATTGCTACATTTCTTATTTTCATAAAATCACCCGTTTAACCAAGATATTATAGCATTATTTCTTTATAAAAGTAAACAATATTAATTAATAGCAAAAATTTTATATTGTTTGTTAAAAAAATATGTGATAAACTTAGAATAAGGTGACATAGGATGAAATTAGGAAAAGAGACTAAACACAATGCACAAATAATTATTATATCTGTTCTGATTTTAACTTTAATTACTTTGGCTTTTTCCTATTCTGCCTTTTTTTCAGTTAAAACTCCAACAACTTTCAAAGAAATTTCAACGGGAACTTTAAATGTTTTAATTGATACATCTTCAGCAGCGATGAATACAAATGATTTGTTGCCTACATCTGACTTGCCAACTGATGATAATCCTAATGTCAATGATAGCTATGCTAAATTAGTCTTAAAAAATACTGGTTCTTTAGATGCAGAATTTGTTATAACGATTGGCTATGATTATGAAAATTTATCTAAAAATGGTCACAAAACTTCAGAATTAGTAAATTTAGATTATATTAATTTAGGCCTTTATGATGAGACAAAACATGGCTGGGTAGATTTTTCAGAAGATGGAGGGCATCAATATTATATTCCTATTACTGCCTTTACTCCGACTGATGAATCTTATCCAGTTTTAAGAGATTTTATAGATCATAGTGATTCTAAAGAATATCGTGTTTATATTTGGTTATCAGAAGATACGCCAACTACTGAAGTTGGTAAGCTAGTATACTTAAAACTAGAAGTTCAAAGTGCAACTATAAATGGAAGAATAGATGAAATAGTTGAGGGGGCTTAATATATGGAAGTACAAAATAAAAAACAAAGAAAAAGATTAATGTCTATCGTTATTATGTTAATAATAATGATATTGTGTTTAATATTAATCCTTTCTTATTATATATTTGAAGTGGGAGGCTTTAGGTCAAGAGTCAATATTGATATTGATGGTGATGGTTTACCAGATATTAATATTACTTATGGAAAAGATAAGAAAACTCCTCGATTTAACTTGGATTTAAATGGTGATTCAAAACCAGATAAAAATTTTATAAATCAAGATACTGATAATGATGGTAAATGTGATTTAAATTGTGATGCTGATAAAGATAATCATCCCGATTATAATATAGATATTAATGGTGATGGTAAAGCTGATTTAAACATTGATACTAACGGTAATAACTTACCAGATATTAATATTGATATTAATGGTGACGGAATTCCTGATATTAATATTGATGTGAATGGTGATGGAATTCCCGATTTTAATATAGATAATAATTTAGATAAAAGATATGGTCTTGATACTGATGGAGATAATAATATAGATATTGAGGCAGAAACTGATGGTAAGCCAGATCGTAACTTAATTAATCAAGATACAAATAATGATGGCAAATGTGATTTAAATTGTGATTTAAATGGGGATAATTTACCAGATTTGAATATTGATATGGATGGTGATGGTAAACCAGATATCAATATTGATACTGATAAAAATGGAGTAGCAGATTTAAATATTGATTACAACCATGATTATATTCCCGATATTAATGTAGATGTTAATGGTGATGGTAAACCAGATCGCAATTTAAGTAATAGAGATACTAATAAAGATGGTAAGTGTGATCTTAACTGTGATGTCAATAAAGATGGTTGGCCAGATGTTAATGTCGATATAGACGGTAATAATATTCCTGATGTTAATGTCGATACCAATGGTAATATGAAACCAGACTTAAATATTGATACTAATTCCGATGGCAAACCAGATATTAATATAGATATTGATGGAGATAATAAACCAGATTATAATATTGATACAAGTGTAGACAAAGAAACCGATATCGATACTAATGGTGATGGTAAAAATGATGTAAAAGCGGAAACTGATGGTAAACCAGATAAAAACAAATTAAATCAAGATACCAATAAAGATGGTAGATGTGATTTAAATTGTGATATAAACAATGATAATATTCCAGATGTTAATATTGATACTAATGGGGATGGCAAACCGGATGTAAATGTTGATACTGATAAAAATGGTGTTCCAGATTTAAATATTGATTATGATCATGATTTAAATCCAGACATCAATGTTGATACGGATGATGATGGTAAACCAAATAAAAATTTAACTAATCAAGACACTGATGGCGATGGTAAATGCAATCTTAATTGTGATGTTAATAAAGACGGTTGGCCAGATGTTAATGTTGATATAGATGGTGATGGCAAACCAGATGTTAATGTTGATAATAATGGTAATATGAAACCAGACTTAAATATTGATACTAATTCTGATGGTAAACCAGATATTAATGTTGATGTTAATGGTGATGGTAAACCAGATATTAATATAGATACCAATGTTGATAAGAATATGATGATTGACACTAATGGGGATGGCAAAAAAGATGTTGAAGCCGAAACCGATGGTACCCCTGATAAAAATATAGTAAATCAAGATACCAATAAAGACGGTAGATGTGATTTAAATTGTGATATCGATGGCGACAATATTCCGGATGTTAATATTGATACTGATGGGGATAAAAGATGCGATGTTAATTGTGATATAAATGGTGATTTAGTACCGGATTATAATATCGATATTAATGATGATTTAAAACCAGATATAAATATTGATGCGAATAATAATATGCTTCCTGATTTAAATATTGATACCGATAATAATGGTGTTCCTGATATTAATATTGATATTGATAAGGATGGCAAACCAGATGTTAATGTAGATACTCAAGTTGACCATAATATGGGTCTAGACACTAATGGCGATGGCAATCCGGACATTGATGCTGAAACCGATGGTATTCCTGATAAAAATAAAACTAATCAAGATACCAATAAAGATGGTAAATGTGATCTTAATTGTGATGTCAATAAAGATGGCTATCCCGATGTTAATGTTGATATAGATGGTGATGGTAATCCCGATATTAATGTTGATACTGATGGTAATATGAAACCAGATTTAAACATTGATACTAATTCCGATGGTAAATGTGATTTAAATTGTGATACTAATGGAGATAAAAAACCAGATTTAAATGTTGATAGAAACGTTGAAAAAAATATCGAAATTGATACAAACGGCGATGGTAAAAAAGATGTTGAAGCCGAGACTGATGGCAAATGTGATTTAAATTGTGATGTAAATGGCGATGGTAATCCAGATATCAATATAGATACCAATAATGATTCAATACCAGATATTAATATAGATACGGATAATAATGGTTTACCCGATTTAAATATTGATACTAATGGAGATAAAAAACCAGACATCAACATAGATACAAATGGTGATAATAAACCAGATGTAAATGTTGATACAACACCAATTCCTAACATTTCTATTGATACTGATGGTGATGGAGATCCGGATGTCAAAGCAGAAACTGATGGTAAAGCTGATAAAAATGTCGATACCAATGGTGATGGTCAACCCGATTTAAATATTGATACCAATAATGATGGAAAATGTGATTTAAATTGTGATGTAAATGGCGATGGCAATCCAGACACCAATATAGATACCAATAATGATTCAATACCAGATATTAATATAGATACGGATAATAATGGTTTACCAGATTTAAATATTGATACTAATGGAGATAAAAAACCAGATATCAATATAGATACTAATAATGATAGAAAACCCGATTTAAATATTGATGTAACTAAAGTACCAAATATGGATATTGATACAGATGGTGATGGTTTACCGGATGTTAAAGCGGAAACTAATGGCGAATGTGATTTAAATTGTGATGTAAATGGCGATGGTAATCCCGATGTTAATATTGATACTAATAAAGATGGCAAATGTGATTTAAATTGCGATACTAATAAAAATGGTCTACCAGATTTAAATATCGATACTAACGGAGATAAAAAGCCAGATATTAACGTGGATGTTGATGGTGACGGCGATGCCGATTTAAATATTGATACTACTCCTGAACCAAATATTGATATCGATACAGATGGTGATGGCGATCCAGACGTTAAAGCGGAAACTGATGGTATTCCGGATAAGAATATCGATACTAATGGAGATGGAATATGTGATAAAAATTGTGATGATAAACCACCTCATGAAACTGACGATGACGATGATAAAGTTGATGCTTTAATTACTGTAATGAATACCTCTAATGTAAATCTTTATATCAAAAGAGAAGATATGCTTAAAGATAAAGTAGGAGATAGTGAATATATCGAACTTGAAAGTAATAAAAGTCGTTCTAAGGTTTCTTTACAATCTTATGCTGATATAACTAGATGTACATACGAGGCAACCTTTACAACCATTAAAAATACTTTTGAAAATAGACATCGTGATGGTACTTTAAAAGAACAATTGATTTTACAAATAAATGGTTTTGAAGAAAATAACAATAATATGATACCTAAAGTTTATAGACTTGATTTAGTTGAAATTAAAAATAAAGAATATAAATTAGGTACTTTCACAATCGAGAATAATGTTAAAACTAATAGTATTACAGATCAAAATTGGGATGTAAAACTATTATTTAGAAATTATCGTAATTATGATCAAACTATTAACGCTGGTAAAAGTTTAGAAGGTAATTTGAAATTCAGCGTAATAGCATGTGAAAGAATAAAAGAAGGATAATATGAGAAAAAGTAGAAAGTATTCTACTTTTTCTTTTGGAATATTAAAAGGGAAAATGAGCCAAAAATACTTTTATTTATTTACTATTAATGTTAGAATTTAAATGGTGATTTATGAAATGTTACTGGGGCTTATTTTTACAACTTTAACAGGTTTATTTTTTTTAATTGGCATATTGGCATTGCGAAAAGCCAAAAATAAAGAGTCATTATCATTATTTACTATTTCTTTGGCATTTGTTGTTATGCTAGGATTATTATTGTTTGATTTATTACCTGAAATAATAGAAACTCATAAAATTTATTTAATAATTCCTGTATGTTTAGGATTTTTTATATTAATTTTTTTAGATAAGTTAATCCCTCATCATCATCATGAACATACTGAAAAACATTGTGATAAAAATGATCATGATTTACATTTAAATCATATTGGGATAATAACAATTTTGGCTTTAGCTATTCATAATATGTTAGAGGGATTAACTCTTTATAGTATAACCTTAAATAGTATAAAATTTGGTTTACTTATGATGGTCAGTATTTCTTTTCATAATATTCCTTTAGGTTTTCAAATTGGTAATTCTTTAGAAAATAAGAAATATAGTAAATTGCTAATATTATTTTTATGTTTAAGCTCTTTGGTTGGGAGTTTGATAATTATTATTTTTGGCAATTTAAATAAAGCTGTAATAGATATTTTGTTATCATTAACATTCGGGATGTTGTTATATATTTTAATTTTTGAATTATTTAATGAAATTAAATCTTCTTTTAGGAAAAAAATGACATTATATGGTATAATGATAGGGATAGTAATATTATTATTTACTTATCTAATATAAATAGTTTGGTGATGAAATGAAGAAAGTATTGGTTACAGGAGCTGCAGGTAGTATTGGCCTTTATGTAATAAAATATTTATTAAGTGAAGGAAAATATGAAATTACAGCGTTAGATTTAAAGAATAAAAAGACTCAAAAAAGATTAAAAAAATATAATCGAAGAATAAATATTATATATGGGGATATTGGTGACTCTGTATTAATGGAGGCTTTAGTCAGAGATCATGATTATATTATTCATTTAGCAGGCATAATGCCCCCTTTAGGAGAATTTAGTAAAAGTTTAGGAGAAATTGTAGAATATAAAGGGACTGAAAATATAATTAAAGCAATAAACTATTATAATGAGAAGTGTTTTTTAATATATGCATCTACTACATGTGTTTATGATAATAGTTTAACAGGTAGTGTTAATGAAAAAATAATAGAAAGTGATTTAAATAATTATAGTTTTAGTAAATATAATACCGAGTGTTTAATAAAAAATAAATTAAAAAATTATACTATATTAAGATTACCAATCGTATTAAATAATATTAATAATGAGGCTTTTATATTTGGGGTAAAGCGAAATTTAGTGGTAGAAGTTACGACTGATAAAGATGCTGCTTATGCTTTTGTAAAGGCAATTGAACATCAAAAAGAGTTGAATAAAAAAGTCTTTAATGTTGGCCTAGGAAGTGGCGGTAGAGTTGTTTATAATGAAATATTAAAAAATATTTTGAAATATAATGGTTTAAGTTTTCGCTATGTATTATCCAGAATATTTTTAGAAAAGAATTTTAAAAGTCCAATTTTAAATGATAGTGATGCTTTAGAAGATTTAATTCATTATCGAAATGATTCATTATATAATTATTATAGAAGATTAGAAAAGAAAGGTAAAAAAAGAATTATTAGAAAATTATTAGCAAAACCATTATTATATTTTAAAAATAAAGAATAAAAGGTGATGTAAATGACGGGTTTAGTACTAGCTGGAGGTGGCGTAAAAGGATCGTATCAAATAGGATCTTATTTGGCTTTTAAAAAATGTGGAATAAAAGTTGATGGAATTGTAGGCACTTCAATTGGATCATTTAATGCCGCTATGATTGTTAGTGGTAAAGAAGATGTATTATATGATTTTTGGAAAAATGTTAACGTAGGAGAATTATTAAACTTTAATTCTGAATTTACCGAAAGTGTTAATAATCAAGAATATTTTAAAGAATTTATTTATGGTATTGAGGAATTATCTACTATTGTAAAAAATAAAGGAATTGATTTAAATAAACTCAAAAAGTTATTAAATAATTTGATTGATGAAGAGGCAATTAGAAAAAGTAAGATGGATTATGGTTTAGTTACTTTGCGTGTTCAGGATTTAAAACCTTTATATTTATTTAAGGAAGATATGAAAAAAGGCAAAATGGCTGAATATATTTTAGCTAGCTGTAATTTACCTTTATTTAAAATGGAAAAATATATTGATAATAAATATTATCTTGATGGCGGATTTTATGATAATAATCCTATTAATATGTTGATTGATAAAGGATACGATAAAATATATTCGGTTGAAGTTCAAGGCCTTGGATTCAAGAAAAAAGTAAAAGATTCCTCAAAGGTAATTAGAATAGTTCCTTCCAAATTTTTAGGAAGTACATTAAGTGTCAATAAAAGTAAAATTAATGAAAATATTAAATTAGGATATTATGATACTTTAAAAGTATTAAAAAAATATGATGGTGATAATTTTATCTTTAAAAAATATCCACTTATAGTGTATAATACTTTAGCAAGGGGAGTAGATGATAATTTATTAAAAAAGATAAAAAAATATTTTAATGTTTCTAATAATAAGGATGCAATTATAAAATCATTAGAATATATGCTGTTAAAAGAGAAAAAAACTTATTTTAGTATTTATAGTATTTTTAAAGAAATAAATTATGTTAAGAAAAATACGAAAAGTAAACATTTTATATATGAATTTATCAAAAGTTTGAAAATTATTTAGGAGGATTTATGGGAAGAGCATATGAAGTAAGAAAATATAGTATTCAAAAAACAGGAGCTGCAAGAGGAAAGATTTATACTACTTTTGCTAAAGAAATTTATTTAGCTGCTAAAAAGGGATTACCTGATCCTGATGCTAATATAACTTTAAAGAGAGTTATTGAAAAAGCTAAAAAGCAACAAGTACCAAGCGATATTATAAATAGGGCTATTGAAAAAGCTAAAGGTGTTGGGGGCGAAGATTATCAAGAAATAGTCTATGAAGGTTTTGGCCCAGGAGCTTCAACTCTTATTATTAAAACATTAACCGACAATGTCAATAGAACAGTTGGTGAAGTAAGAGCAGCCTTTAATAAAGTTGGTAAAAGTTTAGGAGTAACTAATTCAGTTTCTTATAATTATGATTATATAGGCATACTTACATTTAAATCACCAGAAAGTGATAAAATATTTGAGGCCCTATTAAATGAAGGAATTGAAATAATTGATTTTGAAACGGAAAATGATGAAATAACAATAACAATGAAACCAAATGATCATGACAAAGTAAAAGATGTTATTGAGAAAATATTACCAAGCGTTGATTATGAAATAGATCAAATTGGAATGTTTCCAAAAGATAAAGTACAATTAAGTCAAGAAGATTTAGAGATATTTAAAAAACTTTATAATATGCTAGATGCAATTGATGACGTTACTGAGATATTTCATAATGTTGACATTGATTTATAAAAAATATTATTTTATAATTTAATTATTAGTGATGAAGGAATTTACAACTCCGGAGCTAAAACGTTTACAACGATATAGTAAGAAAGAGTATGAATTAATTCATAAATTAAGGTGGTACCGCGGGGAAACTCGTCCTTATCTTGATTTTTGAATTTTTTTATTTAAATAAAAAGGAGATATAAAATGACAAATTGGGAAGAATTAAAATGGAGAGGGTTAGTTAAAGACGTAGCTGGCGAAGATATTGAAAAATTAATTAATGGAAAGGGAGTTACTTTCTATTGGGGAACTGATCCAACAGCCGATAGTTTACATTTGGGGCATTATTCCTCTTTAGTAACTGCTAAAAGACTGATGAAAATGGGGCATAAGCCAATTTTATTATGTGGGGGAGCGACAGGTAGAATTGGTGATCCTCGCCCTACTGCAGAAAGAGAAATAATCAGTTTAGAAGAAATTGATAAAAATGTTGAATGTATTAGAAAACAAATTGATAAGATATTTGATGGTCAAGCACTTTTAGTAAATAATTATGATTGGTTCAAAGGCTATGAATTTTTAGATTTCTTAAGAGATATTGGTAAATATATTAATGTTAATTATATGTTAGCTAAAGATATTATTGATAGAAGACTAGAAACAGGAATTACTTATGCCGAATTTAGTTATATGTTAATTCAAGGCTATGATTTTTTACATATGTTTAAAAATTATAATTGTGTAATGCAAGTAGAAGGCAGCGATCAATGGGGAAATATTACTACAGGAATTGATTTAATTAAAAAAATTGAGGGAAAAGAAGCATATGCTTTTACAATGCCATTAATTTTAGATGCTAATGGTAATAAATTCGGTAAAAGTGAAGGTAATGCTTTATGGCTTGATTTAAACAAAACTACTAGTTATGAATTATATCAATATTTAATTAATTTAGATGATTCTTTAATTGAACATTATTTAAAAGTATTTACTTTTTTAACTCCAGAAGAAATTATGAATACGGTTTCTGAACATAATAAAATGCCTCATCTAAGAATTGGCCAAAAAATGTTAGCAAAATGCATTATTACAGACTTACATGGCAGTAATGAGTTTAAAAAAGCTGAAATGATGAGTGAGGCTTTATTTACAGAAAAAATAAATGAATTATCAAGTGAAGATATATTGAACAATTTTAAAGATATGGAGCAATTTAAAATAGATAGTGAAATGTCTTTAGAAGATTTATTAGTCAACAACCATATTTGTACGAGCAAAAGAGAAGCTAGAGAGTTAATTAGTAATAATGCTATTTCTTTGAATAATCAAAAAATAATGGATAACAATTATTTAGTAACTAAAGACAAAGCTATAGATGGTAAGGTATATTTAATTAAAAAGGGCAAGAAAAAATATTATTTAGGAATTTGGTCTTAATTAAAAATGTCTAATTTTAGTAATAATTTTTCTTAAATAATACTTTTTTAACATTTTTATTCTCTTTTAATATATAATTAAAATAGGTGTAACAATGATAGATGATATAGAAAAATTATTACAATATTATAGATTTACCGAAGAAGACAAAGAGATTTTTAAAAATATTATTTTTCCTGTGATTAATCATGAAGAATTTATTAGGAGGTATAACAGAGAAGTTTATCCTCATCATGGTTATGTCAGTTTAGGAAGACACTTAATTTGTGATGCCATAATTACTTATAAAAAGTGTAAAATAAAAAAGAAAGTTAATTATAAAACAGCAGTTTTAATTGCTTTATTTCATGATTTATATGAATTGCCATGGCAAAATTCTTCTATAAAAAAAAGAAAGAAAGTTAATTATCATGGATTTATCCATCCAATAGAGGCTGTAATAAATGCTGCAACCTGGTTTCCAGAATACTTTGTTGGAAATGATTTAGATGTTTTAGTTGATGGCATAATCCACCATATGTATCCCTTTCCAGTTAGAGCAATTAACAATATTAATGATTTAGAATTGAATAATTTGGAAAAATATAAAAAATTAAATTTAGATGTTAAAAAATCTATTCTAAAATCTACTAATCGTTTTAAATTTAAAAATCTTTCATTTTGCAAAAGTAAATATAAAGAGGGAAGAATTGTTTCTTCTGCCGATAAATATATATCCATTGGAGGAGAATTAAATAGTTTTAGTAGTGTTTTAGCTTGTATAACAGGAATAAATAAAAACTTATAGATGCATTAGCATCTTTTTTTAATCTTAATATTGAGGGTAACATTATCTTATTAGGGGGATAATAATTTTGGAAAAACAAAGACAATTGTATCAAATTGAAATCATAAAAAAGGGCAAATATAATATTATTTGACCTTTTATCTAAAATAAATAAAAATAAATAATGCTAGTATTAAACAATAGATTGAAAATTTCCATAGCTTTCCTTTTTTAACAATGTTACTTAACCATTGATATGAAAAGTAAGTCACTATTAATGCTACTACCATTCCAATTAAATATGGAAGTAAAAGGGATACCTCAGCGTTTATTAAATCAGGAGCTTTTAAAAGCATTGTGCCTAAACTAACTGGAAAGTAAAGCATAAAAGTGTATTTTAAGGCATCGTCTCTTTTTAACTTACATATTAAGCATGCTACTAAAACAGTTCCGCTTCGACTAATTCCGGGAATAATTGTGATGGCTTGAAATAAACCAATAATTAGAGCGTCAAGAAAAGTTATGTCTTTACTATCTTTAGTTCCTTTAATATTTCGAACAATGTATAACATTAAAGCGGTAAATAGGAAAGTAAAACCTAATAATTTAACGGAATTAAAATGGGCTTCTAAGTAATCATTAAATAAAATTCCTGTTATTCCTACGGGGATAGTACTTACTAGCAATTTAATAATGTATAAAAAGCCATCTTTATTATTATTACGTTTTTCTTTGTTAAAAAGAAATGAAAAGAAATTTTTAATTAATTTAATAATATCTTTTCTAAAAATAAATAAAATTGCCAAAAAAGAACCAAAATTAGAAATAATCTCAAAAATGAAAGAATCTTCAAAAATCTGAGTTTCGAATAAATTTTTAAATAAGAAAACATGGCCACTACTAGATATAGGTAAAGGTTCTGTAATTCCTTGTATTAAACCTAAAATAATATATTTTATATAATCCATTTTATTCACCTTAATTAATTATATAATATTTTTCATAAATTATAAATAAAATATTATAGATAGTATGTTAAATATTGGAATATTTATTTTAGGCTTTGTTTTAGCTACTTTAGGATTATTTTTTATTTTTTTACATTTAAATTTATTTGTTATGGGGTATAGTTTTTTAGAATTTGTTTATTTTATTATTAGAAGTATATGGTGTGATTTTTTCTTTATTGGAATTTTTTTGCTTTTTTTATCGTTAAGGAGGAAAAGATAAATGGATTATTACTATGATATATTACTGAATTTTCAAGATTCTTATTGCATGTTTTATGAATGGGATGAATCTGATAATTTAGAATTTATTAAAAAAATTCCTTTAATTCATGTTGATCAAAAAACGTTTATTAATTTTTATTCCAAAGTAGTTAAAGTAACGAAAGAATTCTTAACTACTATAGAAAATAAGACTAAATTAAAACAAAATAAATACTTAAAGTATACTGCTTTGTTTAGTGATGGCAAAAATTCTCTTGCGCTTGAATTTAATGATGATGGCCTAGAAATCAATAAAAGTAGTTTAATATTGGATGATGAACTTAATATAAACGAATTTATATATAATATTAACATAAAGAAAATTGAATACGAAATAATTGATAAAGAAAAATGCCTTTTAGAAACGAGACAAGAAATAAAAGTAAAAAAAGTATTAAAGGCCGAAATTATTAAAATATATGAGAATAAAGAGTATAGTAAATTAAAATATTTATATTTAGAGTGGTTTAATGAACTTTTAGAAGATATAAATTTAATGAAAGATAATATGTTAAACAAATTAAATAGTCATTTAACTGATAAAGAATATTCAATTTATGAATTAATAAAATTATCGTATAACAATGTATAAAATAGTATAAAACGTGAATAATAGAAATGATTAGGAGAGATGGAATGAAAAAAATTGGAGTATTATTACTTATGATTCTTTTATTGACTGGATGTGGCAATAATACCGCTCGAGATGCGGTAGAGAACTATTTAAAAAAATATAAAACATTAGATAGTGAAGTCTTAGTAGATTTAGAAAGCGTTGTGGAAGCCGAAAATTTAACTAGAGATCAAGAAGAAAAATATCGTGAGATTTTAAAGAAACAATATAAAGATTTAGCTTATAAAATAGTGGAAGAAGAATATGACGACGATATTAGTTATATAACTGTAGAAGTAACGGTTTATGATTTATATAAACCCCAAGCAGATGCTAGTATTTATTTAGAGGATCATCATGATGAGTTTAATGATGAAAATGGAGTCTATAGTGTTGAAAAATTTATGGATTATAAATTAGATAAAATGAAAAATGTTACAGATAAAATATCTCATACTATAGTATTCACAGTAACAAAAGAAAAAGATAAGTATTACGTTGAACAACCAACAGAAAATGATTTACTTAAAATTCATGGCGTTTATAATTATGATTTAGATTAAATAGACTATATGTCTATTTTTTATTGACATTATAAAAATTCTTAACTATAATCTATTTTCGGTGAGTAATAATGGCTGTAAATAACTTTTATAGAGCAATTGAAAATTTAATTAATTATACAGTAAGCTTTGGAGCAATAAAAAAGGATTTACAAGATGAATGGGAAAAATATCTTTGTGATACCGTAACCAATTATGAGGCTTTACTTTTGGCAAATAATCTAGCATTTATTCTTATTAATTTAGTTACCGAAAGAATTGATCAAGCGGTAATAAAATTATTTGAGAGTGATGAAAGTGAACTTATAGAAGTGGTTACGCATTTTAGTGTAAAAGGTAAAAAAATTCAAAAAATATTAAAGGCATCATCAACTAGTATGCATTTAAAAAGGGAAAAATAATTATTTGTTTTTCCCTTTTTTAGAACTTTGCTTCTTTTTAGATGAAGTACTTTTATTTTTCTTTTGGCTAGAGTTCTTGGTGCTAGTTTTCTTGGTTGGAGTTTTAGCTGTTTTCTTACTATTTTTTTTAGTTGTCGTTTTAGCCTTACTAGTTTTTGAAACTTTTTTAACTTCTGATTTTTCTTCTTTTTTTGGTACTAAATTTAAATTAGTTGTTAAAGTTTTAGAAATATTTTCTATTTTTTCTTTTTCCTCTTTTTCTAATTTAAAATATTTATTTAGAAAAATGATAATAAAAGTAATAAGAACACTAAAATATATTAAAATTATTACTATAAAAAATATATCGATGGCATCAAATGTTTTATTCATTTTAATTCGACCTCGTCATTATTATATTATATGTTTTTAAAAAATAATAGTCGAAAAATGTAAATTTGGTGGTAATATTTGACATAAATAGAATAAGAATAACCAATTTAAGAGAAAATATGGTAAAATAAAAGGTAGAAAGTAGGCATAAATGAAAAATAAATATTTTAGAATTATTATATTTTTTATTTTTCTCTTCATTTTTAAAATGAATATTTCTTATGCTGAAGAAAATTGGGCTCGAATAACAGCAAATGATGTTAATTTGCGAAGTGGTCCTGGAACTAATTATACTGTTATTAAAATATTGACTAAATCTACCAATTATTCTTTAATTAGTAAAGATAAAGTAACAAGCGAACAAGGCTGTTCCAATGGTTGGTATCGTATTTATTATGATAGTACTACTAGTGGTTATGTATGTGGCGATTATGTTAGTATAATTAATAGTGATGGTACAATAACTGATATTTATGATAGACCTTGGACTACGCCTAAAGCTGCAATAGTTGGAGGTGCTAAGTTTATTTCTGCTTCTTATATAAACAAAGGTCAATTTACTTCTTATTTAAAAAAATTTAATGTTAATCCAAATAGTGCTAATAAAGTTTATAATCATCAATATATGGCCAATTTAGCTGCGCCTTATTCGGAAGCTTATTCTAGTTATAAAAGTTATCGGGATAATGGTCTATTAGCATTGCCCTTAGAATTTACTATTCCCATCTTTTTAGATATGCCGGATTACACGCAACTTCCTGGTAAAGATATTGATACATCATGTCAAGCGGAGATAACAGATCAAAATTTTGAAAATTTATTAGATGCTCAAAGTTTTCCCGAGTCTTATAAATGTAAATTAAGATTAATTCATAATAGTTATCCTAATTGGACGTTTAAATCATTAATTACTAACTTAGACTTTAATAAATCTATAATTGCTGAGCAAAGTGTTAGTTCCATTCAAGGTGGAGATAGTTATTATGATTTGTCAAGTGGTCAAAGAGTTCAAACGGAAAATGGCTGGTATAAGGCTAATACTGCTACAGTAGGATATTATTTAGATCCGCGTAATTTCTTAAATGTAGAAAGAATTTTAATGTTTGAAACTTTAGGATATAGTGAAAATTTTACCGAAGAAGTTGTTCAATCAGTTTTAAAAAATACTTTTATGGATAATTATTCCATTTTAGATAACCAATTATATTCGGCTATTTTTGTAGAAGCTGGTCGTACAGCTAATATGAGTTCAGTATATTTAGCCAGTTTAGCTAAACAAGAATCAGGGAATAACGGTTCTAGAGCTACTAGTGGAGATGAGTTTACTTATAAAGGCGTAACATATAAAGGATTATATAATTTCTTTAATATTGGCGCATCTAGTGGGGCCGAAAGTCCTATTTTGGAAGGACTTGTTTGGGCTAGCGGTGGTTATGATAATGTCATAGTAGGCTCTCCAAACGAAACTAGTGTAGATGAAAATGTAATTTTAGCAACATTAAATGTTATTAAAAATCAAGACTGTATTATAGGGTTAAATCCAGGAATGACAATTGGCGAAATAAAGGCCAAATTAAACGGTTATTCTGTGACAGTTAATGGAGAAGATAACGATATTATAAAAACTGGTCAAACTATAACAATAACTTTGAATGATACCACTTATAGTTATACAATTATTGTTAGTGGTGATGTCGATGGTGATGGAGTTATTGGCGCTACAGATTATGTCAAAATTAAAAATTATATTATGGAAAAAGCCGGAAGTGAACTTGACTTAGCGCAAAGTTTAGCTGCTGATGTCGATAATAGTAATTCAATAGGAGCTACAGATTATGTTAAAATTAAAAATAGTATTATGGGGAGGTAATTTATGAAAAAAAATATTAGAAAAATACTGTTATTAATCTTTGTAATGTTTTTAAACGTTAGTGTAGTAAAGGCCGCTTCTTTTTCTATTAATGTTGGAAGCAAAAGTTTAACTAAAGGTGGTTCTACCAAACTAACTATTTCTGGTAATGATGTTACGGGAAGATTTAATATCACATCTTCTGATCCATCTATAATTTCTGTTAGTGAAGACCGTGCTTGGATTGAAAACGATTCTTATACTATTAATTTAAGTGCTTTAAAAGTTGGAACAGCGACGATTACAATAACACCAAGCGGCGTAAGTGATAGTAATGGTAATTCTACTAGTTTAGGGGCTAAATCAGTTCAAATAACAGTTTCATTACCAAGAGAAAAATCCACTGATAATAATTTAAAAAGTTTAAGTGTCGAAGGCTATGAAATAACGCCCTCCTTTAGTAAAGATGTAACCGATTATCAAGTAACGGTTCAAGAGGGAGTTACGAATATCAAGATTAATGCTTTAGCTAATGAGTCTCATGCCACAGTAACTGGAACAGGAAACATAGATATAGTGCAAGGCATTAATAATTTAAGTATTGTAGTTAAATCAGAAAGTGGTAAAGACAAAGTATATACTTTAGTAGTCAATGTTATAGACCAAAATCCTATTAATGTAACAGTTGATGATAAAACATATTCTATAGTAAAATTAAAAGATAATTTTAAATGTCCAGAGTTATATACTGATAAAGAAATTGTTATCGAAAATATTCCTATTCCTGCTTGTTATAATGAAAAAATAAATTATACGTTAGTAGGATTAAAAAGTGAAGATGGTACAATCGAAAGCTTTATCTATAATAATGGTAAATACGAAAAATATAATGAATTAATGGGAAATTCTTTGAGGATAGTTATATTAGAAGCTGATGATGACTTAATTGGATTAAAGAAAACAAAATCTTTGATTAATGGGACATCTTATTCAGCAATGACTTTTGAAAATACTTCGACAAGTTATATTGTGTATGGTTTAAATGTGGCAACCGGTAAAAAAGATTATTATATTTATGATTCAATTAATAAAACATTCGCGTTATATGATACTAAGCCTTTAGAAGAATTATCTAAATTAAATGAGATATATTTATATGTTATTATTGCTTTTGGAATTGGATTATTATTATCCTTAATTTGTATTATTAGTTTATCAAAAAGAAAAAAGAAGCTTAATGTTAAATCAGAAGAAGAAAATTTTAATAATGAGCCTTCAAAGAAAAGTAAAAAAGCCAAAAAAGAAAAGATGGATGAAGAAATAAAGGAAAATATCATTAAAGAAGATGTTAATGAATTAAAAGAAATAATAGCAAATGATTCTGATATTGACGATGAATATGAAGAATATGACTTTTTAGGTAATAAAAAGAAAAAAAATAAAAGGAAGAAATAATTTAAAATAATTTAAATTCTTCCTTTTTTATTGTTTATAAGGTATAATTAAAATAGGTGTTAAAAATGAATTGGATAGTTAATGGACATAATATTGTAGAAATAATAATGATAACTTTTATAACTAGCTTAATTTTAGTTCCTATAGCTAAAAAAATAGCTTATCATGTGGGAGCAATTGATATCCCTAACGAAAGAAAAGTACATACTAAACCTATGCCCCGATTAGGAGGAATAGCAATTTATGGAGCTTTTTTAATGGGTTATATTTTATATGGAGAAATTACTACCCAAATGCTTTCAATTTTAATTGGATCTTTTATTATTTTTTTAATTGGAGTGTTTGATGATATTAAGCCTATCAAAGCAAGATATAAATTTTTAGTACAAATAATATCGGCTTTAATAGTAGTTATTTATGGTCAAGTATATTTTTCCGAAATAACTTTTTTGGGGCTTCATTTAAAATTTAATTTGTTAACAAGTTATGTTTTATCAACATTTTTCATTGTAGCTATCTCTAATGCTATCAATTTAATTGATGGCTTGGATGGTTTAGCAGGTGGTATTAGTAGCATTTATTTTTTAACTATTAGTGTTATAGCTATTATTTTATCCAAATTAGGTGGACTTGATATTATTTTATCTTTAATTATGTTAGGAGCCACATTGGGATTTTTAGTATTCAATTTTCCTCCGGCGAAAATATTTATGGGAGATTCCGGCAGCTTATTTTTAGGATTTATGATTTCCGTTATAGCATTAATGAGTTTTAAAGTTGCTACTTTAACTTCTTTAGTAATTCCAGTTGTTATTTTAGCTATCCCTATTTTTGATACAGTTTTAGCGATATTTAGGCGCTTATTAAAAGGAGAAAGCATTGGGACGCCCGATAAGGAACACTTTCATCATCAACTATTAAAATTAAAGTTTTCTCCCCGAGTAAGCATTATTATCGTCTATTTAATAAATATAATGTTTTCCATTGTTTCAATTTTCTATGTTATAGGTCATGCTAAAGAAGGAATAGTTTTATATTTAATTTTAATGCTATTATTATTATTTATGATATTAAAAACTGATATTTTATATAAACATAAGCCGAAAAAAAAGAAAGGGATTTTAAAATGAAGTTTATGTCAAAATTGGATGTTGGAAATTGGATTAAGATTTTAAATAATAAATGGCGAATGAACTTGGTCACTAATTTTGTTATATATAATTTTATAAAAGGGAAAAAATATGAAAATATTAGTAGTAGTACCAGCTTATAATGAAGAAAAAAATATTTTAGAAGTTAGTAAAAATTTAGAAAAATTAAAGACAATTTCTAAATATTCTATCGACTACATTGTAATTAATGATGGTTCCACTGATAATACTAAACTTGTGTGTGAACGTAATAATATTCCCGTCATTAATTTAATTAGAAATTTAGGAATTGGTGGGGCGGTGCAAACAGGATACAAATATGCTTTAAAAAAAGATTATGATATTGTAATTCAATTTGATGGGGATGGTCAACATGACTACCATTATATTGATAATTTAATTACTGAAATTGGGGAAAATAAATATTCTATGGTTATTGGTTCAAGATATATTGGGGGTCTAAGTAATTTTCAATCAACCAAAATGCGAAGAGTAGGGATTAAATTTTTGTCCAATATTTTATTTTTAACAACTGGAAAAAGAATTTATGATGTAACTTCCGGTTTTAGAGCAATAGACAAAAAAGTAATTGAATTATTTTCTCAAGATTATCCTAATGATTATCCTGAGCCTGAAACAATTGCTTTAATTTTAAAAAAAGGATATACCGTAAAAGAAATTCCAGTTAAAATGCACGAAAGACTAAATGGATCATCTTCTATAACACCTTTAAAAAGTATTTATTATATGATTAAAGTTTCATATTCTATTATAGTAAGAAGTATTATTGAAAGTAGGAATAAATAATGTCTTTAAATCTAAAATTTTCATTAATTTTATTATTAATAGTAAGTATTTATATAATTTTTAAAACAATAAAAGCCAAAAAATTATCGATGAAATTTGGCTTATATTGGACTATAATTTTTATATTAATGTTAATATTAATATTATTTCCTAATATAATTGAAACATGTGCATCTTTATTAGGTTTTAAAGAAGCTCCAAATATGTTATTTTTAATTGCAATATTTTTATTATTTTATTTAGTATTTAGTGTTTATGCTAATATTTCTAAAATAAACGAGAATAATAAGAATATAATACAAGATATTTCTATTTTAGAGTATGATTTAAAAAAAGAAAAAGGGAGGAAAAAATGAAAATAATAAAACGACATTTCAAAAAAATTTTAGCTGTCTTAGTTGGAATAATTTTATTAACAGCAATATATTTAAATACCTTTTTATTATTAAAATATAATCTTTTGCCCTTAAAATATTGGATAATTTATTCTATTATTGTTTTAGTAATACCTTTAATATTAATTTTTTTGACAATATTTAAAAGATTAAAAATATGGCTATATTATCTTTTAATAGTTTTAGAGGGGTTATTTATTGCTATTTTAATAGCGGTTTTTATGTATTTAAATACTACCTTTAATTTTATTGATAATTTTACCAATAATAATAATTATGAAATGAAAAATTATTATGTTGTAACTTTAAAAGATTCAAATTATAAGAAGCTTAACGATCTTTCCCAAAAACAAATAGGTTATGTTGCTAGTCTCGATACAAGTATTGATAAAGCTTTAAAAGACTTAAGCAAGAAAATAGATTTTAGTCGTAAAGAATATAGTGGCTTTTCTGAAGCTTTTGATGATTTATATAATAATAATTCGCAAGCTATTTTAATTATTGAAAGTTTTTATGATATGTTAAGAGAAGAAGATGAAAATTTACTAAGTAAGACTCAGGTTTTATATAAATTTTCTATCAAAGAGGAAATTAATGACATAAGTAAAGATGTAGATGTTACCAAAGAAACATTTAATGTTTATTTGTCTGGAATTGGTTCTTATGGCAGTGTTAATTCAAAAGCTTTAAGTGATGTTAATATGCTCATAACAATTAATCCTAAAACTCATAATGTTTTAATGGTTAATATTCCTAGAGACTATTTCGTCGAATTAGCGGGCATTGGCCAAAAAGATAAATTAACCCATGCAGGAATGTATGGAGTTGAAACTAGTGTTGGAACTATAGAAAATTTATTTGACCTAGAGATAAATTATTATATAAAAGTAAATTATAATGCTTTAGTTAAATTAGTTGATGCTTTAGATGGAGTTGATGTTTATTCTAATCATTCATTTACTAGTACTTTCAAGTATTATCGTTTTAATGAAGGATACAACCATGTAAATGGTGATCAAGCCCTAGAGTTTGTTAGAACAAGAAAAGCCTTTTTAGAAGGGGATCGAGTTAGAGGAGAAAACCAACAAGCCATGATTCAAGCTATTTTCAAAAAAGCTTATTCACCTTCTATATTAATAAAATATAATGAATTGTTAAAGGCTTTAGATGATTGTTTTACTACTAATATGAGTTCCGAAAAAATTATGAACTTAATAAGTACTCAAATAGATAAAATGCCAAATTGGAATATTGAATCAACTAGTGTTAATGGTAGTGATTTTAAAAGCTTTACTTATACTTATCCAACTCAAGAACTATATGTAATGCTTCCTGACGAAAATACAATTAATGAGGCGAAAGAAAAAATAAGAATAACTGCAGAAGGAAAATAAATATATTTTCCTTTTTTTATTGGGGAATATATTACAATTATATACAATTAAAAATACATAATTTTACCATTAATGATAATTTCTTCCCTCCCGAAACTTGATTTTCGGGGGGGGATTATTATATACTTAACCTAGTCGAGAAAATTAAAATTTCTTTATTAGGAGGTTTAAATGAAAAAAATTATAAGTGCTATTTTAAATAAATTATTTGAGTTATTTAAAATTAAAGATAATAAGATAATATTTGAATCTGGATTTAATAAAGCTGATGGTAATCCCCTTGCTCTTTATTTATATATAAAAAAAAATTATCCTGATAAGTTTAGATGTATATGGTTAGTATCTAAAAATACAGATATATCAAATTTAGAGGCTAAAGATGTATATTATTATTACAAAATTAATTCTTATTTTCATCAAGCTACAGCTAAATATTGGATTAAAAGTCAAAGTACATCAAGTCTTATAAAAAAGAGAAAAGATCAAATATATTTGCAAGTGGAACACGGTGGTGCTGTTTTTAAAAAATGTGGTTATGATATAAAAGGATATTATCCCGGTGTACCAGTAGATTTTGTTAAAGAATGGACTTATTATATAGCGTCTGATAGAAGAAACGCTAAAGTTATGGTAAGTGCAACTGGATACGAAGGAAAAGTCGAAACTATTGGCCTTGCTCGATCAGATGAGTTGGTTAATCATACTAAAGAAATGGTAGATAAAATTTTGAAAAAATTAAACCTTGATTATAGTAACAAAAGAATTATAATGTATGCACCAACATTTAGAGAAAAAGATTTAACTGAATATACTACTAAATTACCTATTAAAGAATTTGAAAAGCAGAAAAACGATTTATTTATAATTAAATTACATCCACAAGCAAAGGGAGTTGATCCTAAAATTAAATTGCCAAAAAACGTTATAGATTTGTCTTATTATCCTGATGTTCAAGATTTACTTTTAATAAGTGATATATTAATTTCTGATTATTCAACAATAGTGTTTGAATTTTCTCTTTTAGAAAGACCTACAATATTTTATATGCATGATTTGAAAGAATATTTAATGGAAAGAGGAGGCTTTGATTTAGATATTAATACTGAATTACCCGGTCCCATTGCTTATAATGCCAAAGAATTAATGAAATATATTAAATCCGATCAGTGGTATGCAGATTATAAAAAGAAAATTGATTATGCCAATAAAGAATTTAATTATTTAAATGACGGTCATGTTTGTGAAAGAATAGTAAAAAAGATAATTAATAAAGAATTTACTCCATAAATAAATAAGTAAAAAATTGAATATAATTATTTTTTTTGTTATAATTAAAAAATGGAGTGGTAAATTTGAGAACAAAAAACTCATTAAAAAATATAGTTTCCATAGTATTATTTAATTTAATAATTGGTTTGTTGGGATTTTTAAAAGTAAAAGTTTTTGTTAATGGGTTATCAACCGATATATATTCTTTAAATCAATTGTTTTATCAAATCTTTGGTTACATAGCTATTGCCGACATAGGATTTGGTTTAATTTTAAATAAAAAATTATATGCAGCTTTTAGTAAAAAGAATAAAAAAGAAATTAATAGAATTTTCAGTACGTCTAAAAAATTTTATAATATTATTGGCGTATTTATGTTATTAATTGCAACAATTTTAAGTTTTTTCGTCAAATATTTTACCAAAGCTAATGTATCTGCTGTTTACATTCAAATTGTTTTTCTAATTTTTATAGTGCGAAATGTGATTGAATATTTTTTTGCAGCGCCAAAATCGATTTTAGAAGCAGACCAAAAATCATACAAAATTAATTATTTAGTAAAAGGTATTAAAATAATTGAAACATTAATTGAAATGTTATTAGTTACTCTTGGATTTGATTATATGTTGATTTTAATTCCAGGAATAATTATTACTATAATTATGAATATTTATATAAATAATAAAATATATAAAATGTATGAGTGGCTTAAGAATGATAAAACGTTTGATAAAAAATATTTATCTGGAACTAAAGATGTCATTTATCAAAAATTATCTGGATTAGTTAATGTAAATACAAATGTTGTTCTATTATCAACATTTGTAAACCCTTTAAGTGTTGTTATTTATACGTCATATTCTTATGTCACAAAATTTATCTCTGATACAATTTATCTTGTTGCTAGTGCTATTACACCTAGTTTTGCTAATCTTTTAAATAAAGAGTCTTCTGAAAAATCTTATGGAGTATTTTGTGAGGCAAATGTTCTTTTTCTATTTTTATCTAGTTTTGTAAGTATTATGCTATATGGTTTTTTAAATAATTTGATTATTCTTTGGGTGGGAAAAGAATATTTGGTTAGTAATTTAACATTGTTCTTCTTCTGTTTAGTAACATTTCAAACAATAGCTCAAAGAGCACTAGTAATAACTGTAAATAGTAAAGGATTATTTAAAGAAACAAAAAAATCGGCAATTTTTGAGGCCATATTAAATATATTTTTGTCTTTATTATTAATATTTAAGTATGGTATACTAGGAGTGTTGATTGGCAGTGTAATTGCATTACAATTAACCTATTATATAGAAGCACCATTATATATATATAAAAATTTATTTAAAAAGTCAGTTTTAAAATACTATTTAACTTATGGACTATCAATTATATTTACCTGTTTATTAATGCTGGCTGTAGGTAATATTCCATTGCACATTAATGGCATATTTACATGGGTATTGAACGTTGTTATTGTTGCAATCATTATTTTTGTTATATTGTTTATAATTTATATGTTAATATTTAAATCTTTTAGAGTTTTATTTAATAGAGGAATAGAATTTATAAAAGTTAAGGGAAAATATAGTGAATGATGAAATGAGGTAAATATATGGAAAAAATAAACAATTATATAATTAAACATAATTTAATCGAAAAAATATTGTTAATATTTTTAATAATTCAACCATTACTTGACTTTTATTTTTTATTTAATAAAGATTTTGTTAGTTTTTTATCTTTTTCCCCGTCTACGATTATTAGAATTTTAGGAATATTCATTATTTGTTTAATGTTTTTGCTAGTTAATAAAAATAAAAAAGAATATAAATATTTGATAATTTACGGAGTATTAGTGTTATTGTATGCTATTTGTCATCATTTAAATGCCTTAAATTTTACAGATTTTTATAATGGATATGATTTTGGCTATAATTTAATAAGTGAATTATTTTATATATTACGTATGTTATTACCTTTAAGTATAATTTATATTTCTTGGCATTATAATTTTGACGATAAGAAAATAGAAAAATTGCTTACCTACTTAATAATTATTATTTGTGGTAGTATAATTGTAACTAATTTATTTACTATATCATTAGGATCATACAGTAAAGAAACTATAAAAGGAAATATATTTTGTTGGTTTCAAACTGAACGTTGCAATTTAAGTTACTATGATTTAGCAAGTAAAGCCTTTTTTAATGATCCGAATAGATTAGCTTCTCTTTTAGTATTATTATCATCAATTACTTATTATATATTTATTAAAAAATCTAATTTAAAAAATGCTTTGTTAGTATTTGCCACATTTTTAGGAACATTTATATTAGGAACTAAAGTTAGTACTTATGGTTTTACAATTATTACTATTTTAGCTTTTATAATATATTTATTTTTTACTTTTATAAAAAAAGAATTATGTTATAAGCATTCAGTTGGTTTGTTTTTATTAATAATGATTGCTTTAACAATTTATACTGTTCCTTTATCTCCTGCAATAAATAGAACTTTAGTAGAAAAAGAAACTATTAAAGAATATAAAGCTAAAAATGAAGAAGTTATAGATAAAGATTTAACAGAAATATCTAAAAATATTGAAAAAAATTATAAAGATAAAAAAGTTGAAAATCACGAAGTCGTTGAAGAAAAAACAATTGAGGAAATGTTAAAAGAGTTAAATGAAGCTGAAAAGAAAGAATTATTATTAGATTATATTGCTAAAAATTATGAATTTTATAGAATTAACCCTCAATTTATTATTCTTTCTTATCCTTATCAATATGATGTGGAATTTTGGTTTAACATAATGAATAAACCATTAGAAGAAAGAACAAATTTTAGATATATTGAAGAACTTATGCTCAAACGAGTTAAAGAAATTAATAACAATAAATATGATGATTATTTGGGCATTACTTTTACTCGAATGGGCAATATATTTGATTTAGAAAGAGATTTTGTTTCTCAATATTATACTATGGGAATATTTGGAGTAATTTTATTAGTTATGCCATATCTAATTATAATACTAATATGTATAATCAAGATTTTTATTAACTTAAAAGATAATTTAAATTTGAAAAATGTCTTTTATTTATTAGGAATAGGCATTTCTTTATGCGCTGCCTATTATTCTGGTAATGTTTTAGACGGGTTGATTGTTACATTAATTTTAGGATTCTTTATCGGTCAATTTGTGGCCAATGTTTTTAGAAAGCCAAAAGAAGATGTAAAATTTACCATTATTATGCCAACTTATAATGATGCTGATACCATAGAGGAATCATTAGAAAGTGTTATAGATTTGGATTATTCTAATTGGGAACTTTTAATATCTAATGATGGTTCTAGTGATAATACTGAGAAAATAGTCAAAAAATTTATAAAAGATCATAAGGATAAAAATATTCGATATTTTTATGAAGAAAATAGAGATCAATTAAATGCCATTTTAAATGTTATTGATGAAATAAGTGGTGATTATGTATATGTTTTACATTCTGATGATTTAATTTGTCGAAATGCTTTGTCAAAAGCAAATAATTATTTAAAATATAACGATGTCGATGCCATAATTTCAGATTATTATGTAATTGATGAAAATTCAAAGAAAGTTGGTTTACAAAGAGTAAATAATTATAATCCTAAAAGATCAACTATGGCTTTACAATTATTATGGCTTGGACGAAATTTATACGTCGATGTAGCTTTTCATAAAAAAGAAACGTTTATTACCGAGGTAAAAGATAATTATTTAATTTGGAATATGCCTTTTTGGCTTACAATAAAAGACAAGCCAAAAATGTTAAATGTTTCTAATGTTTATTTCCCATCTTTTAAATATAGAATATACGAAAATAATTATATTAATAATATGATTGGCAAATTAAATGTTGTAAATGGTGAAATAAGAACTGCTGTATCTTTAATGAAATATTTTTATATTCCTTGTTATGAAAAACAATATTTAATTTATAGGGTATTTAATAAGATGCATTTATCTTATGTTCCTTTATACTTTAATAAAGAAACTCAAGAAAAAGGTAAAATAATAGAATTTATTTTAAATAAAAGATTTACAGAGGATGAAATAAAAAATAATAAATTTTTAAACAATTTAATTTTATTTTATAACAACAATAAAAAAAGAAGTATAGAGATAAATTCAATAAACAAGAATGACTTTATTTATTATGGCAAAGACATGCGAAAGTTTAATAATGATTTATTAAATAATAATCTTTCAGAAATATATAAATTTATTATCGATGAAATGCATATAGGTTTTGATAAAATAATAGTAGCCAATAAGGAAGATGTTGAAAAAGTAAACATAGTAGCCAAATTTTTATGTATTCAGCCTTATGTAACGATTCAATTAAATAATAAACAAAAATAATTTTTTAAAAGCAGATAAATATTTGTTATCTGTTTTTTTTTATGCTAGAATATTAATAGAAATGGAGTACTATGAAAAATAAAATACCGAAGATTATTCACTATGTATGGGTAGGAGGAAACAAAAAACCTAATGATATCCAAAAATGCATGAAAACATGGAAAAAGCATTTAAGTGGCTATGAAATTAAAGAATGGAATGAAAATAATTTTGATATGGATTCTCATCCTTTTTTAAAAGCAGCTTATAAAGCCAAGAAATGGGCTTTTGTTAGCGATTATATAAGAGCCTATGTAATTTATAATGAAGGCGGGATTTATTTAGATACAGATGTAATTATACTAGATAATTTTGACAAATTTTTAAAACATGATGCATTTGTTGGCTATGAAAATGCTACTCATCCATTTACGGCAGTATTTGGTGCTAAGCCGCATCATTCCTTTATTAAAAGGATATTGGAATACTACGATAAATTGGATAGTTATGAATTTAATTTTAATAACAATAATACGATATCAGTATCAGATATACTAATTAAAGACTACAAATGTAAATTAGGAAATAAATATCAAGAATTAAAAGATGGTTTAGTAGTATATCCAGATAATATACTATGCAATCCTTCTAAAGATTCGGTTTCAATTCATATATTTACTGGTTCTTGGTTAGGAGATAAAAAATCTTTAAAATATAAAATTATCAAATTTTTAAAATTACGATTAAATACAAAAAATAAAGCGCAATTGTATAACAAACTGTTTAGAAATAAAGGATGATTTAGATGAAAAAAATTGCCATTTTAGGATTACATTTAAATTATGGTGGAGTTGAACAATCAATAATTAATCAAGCCAATGCTCTTAGCGAAAGGTATGAAGTGGAACTTGCTATTACATATAAAATGGTAAATACACCCGCATTTGCTATTAATTCCAAGGTTAAAATTAAATATTTAACTAATTGCGTTCCTAATCGAGAAGAATTTAAAAATTATCTTCATAATAAAAAATTTTATAAGGCTTTTAAATCTGGTTTAAAAAGCATTAAAATTTTATATCAGAAATATAGTACTATGAAAAAATATATTATGTCTTCAAATGCTGATATTATAATTTCTAGTAGAGTTGATATAACAAAAATTTTAAATAAATATGTTTCTAAGAATAAATCGTCTAAGCCAATAACTATTACTGAAGAACATCGTCATCATAATAATGATATGAAATATATTAAAAAATTAAAAAAAGCTTGTAAAAATATTGATTATTTAGTTTCAGTATCATCTGAATTAAATGACTTTTATACTAAAGAAATTCCTAATATAAAATGCCTATATATTCCAAATTCATTAAATTATTGGCCAAATAAAGTTTCTAAACTAAATAATAAAAATTTAATTTCTATTGGTAGATTGTCTAGAGAGAAGGGCTTTGCCGATTTAATTGATGTATTTAAAATACTTCATGATAAAGATAGCGAATTTCATTTAGATATAATTGGTGATGGAAATGAATTTAATAATCTTAAAGTAAAAATACAAGATTTGAATTTAAAGGATAATGTAAAAATCCATGGCTTTCAAAATAGGGAATACATTAATAAATGTTTATTAAATTCATCATTATATTTGATGTGTTCTCATGAAGAATCCTTTGGAATAGTTTTAATTGAAGCAGGTTCTTTTGGAATTCCGCAAATAGCTTTTAGCACTGCCCAAGGTGCTAAAGAGATAATAGATAATAATAAAAGTGGCTATTTAATTGATAATCGTGATAAGAATTTAATGGCGGAAAAAGTATTAAATTTAATTAGTAATAAAGAATTATTACAAGAATTTAGTAAAAATAGTAGAAATATCGCTAAAAATTATACTTTTAATACTATAAAGATGAGGTGGTTAAAATTAATAGAGAATATTTTAAAAGCAAAAAAATAAAAATGAAATCTTTGATAAATAAACTATTTAAAAATAAATGTTTTCAGTGGAGTATTATAATAATTTCCTATTTATTTTTAGATATTGTTATTATTAAATCAACTTATTTTTATTCCATAAAAAATGTAGCGCCAATGCTTTTCAGTTTATCTATTATTATGATTAATATTTTAATAATAAAATTAATGAGTAAAAAATGGGCAATGATTTACTATATTATATCTTCAATATTTAATTATATTTTAGCATTGGTTCAATATTTTCATTTTAAAATTTTAGGTAACTTTTTTACCTTTTCTGAGATTTTTTTATCTAAAGAGGGGGTTGCTTATTTTAATGTAATACTAGAGAATATAAATTTTAAAATTATATTAGTTAGTGTAATTTACATTTTACTTTTTATATTATCAATAATTATTTTGTATAAAATGCCAAAGGAAAAATTAAAATTAAAGAAAATTTTAATTATTATTTGTTTAAGTATCCTTTTGCAATTTTTGGGGATAAGTTCATTATTAATTTTTAATAATGGTTATGATTATAAAAGTAATTATTCTCCTATTTATAATTATACCCATATTGAGGCCCCATATCGTTCTATTCAAGTTTTAGGAACGATACAATATAATATTCAAGATATATTTTATTATTTTTATAAAATAATTTATGATAAAATGACTATACCTAAAAATTATCAAACACTAAATGAATATTTTGCAACCATTCCTGATTATGAAGAAAATAATGAATATACAAATTTGTTTAAAGATAAAAATTTAATTTATATTCTTTTAGAAAGTGGCGATGATTGGTTAATAACAAAAGAGTATATGCCTACTTTGTATAAAATGTCTCAAGAAGGATGGAATTTTACCAATAGGTATGCACCATTCTTTTACGGAGGATATACTTTTAATGCTGAATTTGCTGCAAATACAGGAATATATTTAACCGATAGTTTTGAGAATTCTATAGATAATTACTATCCATATTCTTTGCCAAATTTATTTAAAAAAGCCGGATATACTGTTAATTCATTTCATATGAATGATGCTAAATACTATGAAAGAGGGACTTATCATAAAACGTTTGGTTATACAAAATATTATGGTGGATATAATACTAAAAAATATATAAAGCAAGGATATGATTATGTTGATGATTCTAATTGGATATTAAATGATGAAACTTATAACTTATTAGTTCCTAAAAATAAAAAGTTTATGAGTTTTTTGATAACTTATTCAATGCATTTGCCATATTTTAATAATAGTTTATGTGATCAGGCCATTAGAAATGGTGAAATATCTTATGAACCATGGGAGCAAAGAGAGGAAATTTGTTTACATTATTTATCAACTAAATCAGATTTAATGTTTAAAGAATTATTAGATAGATTAAAAAAAGATAAGTTACTTGATGATACTGTAATTGTAGTCTTTGCAGATCATAATACTTATGGTTTTTCTGACAAAGAATATTTAAGTGAAGTTAAAGGTACTGATTATTTATATCTGCAACAAAAGACTCCACTGATAATATGGAGTAAAGATATAAAACATAAAGATATTGATGTTTTAATGGATACGGCAGATTTAGTTCCAACTTTAGCTAATTTGTTTGGATTAGAGTTTGATAGTCATAATTATTTATCAACAGATGTTTTTTCTTCGTATCATGATAATTATGTATATTTTCAATATGGTTTTCAATTAAATAGCGATGGTACATTTGTTGACAGTAGTAAAAATAGTAAAGGCCAAGAAATGATTACTTACAATCAATATATTTTAAAAACTGATTATTATAGAAAGAGTGAAATGAATGATTGAATATTTTGAAAAATTATATACAAAAAGTGCCAATGATTTTTATAAGGACGTAGAACAAAATTTAAAGAATGAACGGAAAATGTTTATTATTACTGCTAATCCAGAAACATTTACTTATGGATCAAATGATAAAATTATAGATGAAATGTTATTAAATAAAAAAACAACTTTAATTCCTGATGGGATTGGCATAGTTAAAGCCAGTAATATGTTAAACTATAGAGTTAAAGAAAGAATTACGGGTATAGATTTATCAGAGCATTTATTAAAAATATGTAGTGAAAATAAATATAAAGTGGCTTTACTAGGAGCAAAAGAAGAGGTGTTAAAATCTTTAAAGGAGAAAATAAAAAAGGAATATCCAGGAATTAAGTTAATTAAAACCGCCAATGGGTATATAAAAAACAAAGATGAATTTTTTGAAAAATTGAGTAATACCGAAGTTGACGTTTGTTTAGTGGCTTTAGGTATTCCGGATCAAGAACTATTGATTTATAAACATTTAGATAAATTTAAGAAAGGAATATTTGTTGGAGTAGGTGGTTCTTTTGATGTAATGAGTGGAACTAAGAAAAGAGCCCCTAAAATATTTCAAAAATTAAATTTAGAATGGTTATATAGAATAATTAAAGAACCTAAAAGGTTAAAAAGATTTTATAATAATAATGTTAAGTTTATGTTTAAAATAAGGAAATTGAAAAGAAAAGCCAAATGAAAATTATTTGTATACAATTGCTATAGCAATTGTATATTTTTTTTCATGAGAAATAGAAACTTTAAGCTTAGAAGGCTTTGTTACATTTGGACTCCCATCATTATTAGTTAATATTTCTATATCTCTAAAACTTAAATTTTTAGTATTAGACAAAGCTTTCATGATTGCTTCTTTAGCGGCAAATCTACCATATAAATAACTTTGTCCTCTTTTTTTATATTCAATTTGTTCTTTTTCAGTCAGGATTAATTCAACAAATCTTTTATTTTTATTATTTAATCTTTTATTTTCAACAATGTCTATTCCTATATTCATAACATCACCACTTAAATTATAACACTTTAGCTAGTAAAAATAAGTAAAATTAGGTATAATAACTATTGGAGGTAATAATGAAAGAATTGAAGTATCCCTTTGATGTAGAATATTTGATTAAAAACAAAAAGAAAATAAAAAAAGAATTATTACAAAAAGAAGGATTAATTGAAAAGAATATTGCCATACTTGGTGGTTCTACAACAAGCGAAATTAAAAATATGTTAGAAATATTTTTACTTAATTATGGTATTAAAGCAACATTTTATGAATCTGAATATAATAAATATTATGAAGATGCTATGTTCGGTAATCCTGAGTTAGATGAATTTAATCCGGATATCATTTATATTCATACTACTAATAGGAATATAACATTATATCCTAATATGTTAGATGAAACTGATGATATTGATAAAATGTTAAATAGTGAATATGAAAAATTAACTAAAATGTGGGATAAGCTTAGAGATAAATTTGGAGCGACGATTATTCAAAATAATTTTGAATATCCTTATTACCGCTTACTCGGTAATAAGGATGTATCTGATATACATGGAAGAATAAATTATATTAATAGATTAAATAATAAAATATATGAATATGCTAATAATCATAATAATTTCTTTATTAATGATATTAATTA
>CANRDE010000001.1 GCA_947629325.1 uncultured Bacilli bacterium | reverse complement strand
AAAAGGATTGTCACCCGTTCAATTTAGGTTACAATCCTTGAATAATTAAACTGTCCAACTTTTGGGGTTCAGTTCATCATTTTTCTCTTTTTGTATAAGTTTTTCTCTTTTGTTTTTTCTTGCCTTTAATTCTTATAGTGTTGTAAAATAATATCCAATCTTCTACAAGTTGAATATATTCTTGTAAAGATGTAATATTATTGTTGTACAAAGTTTCCTTTTTTAGAAGAGCGTGCCAGCTCTCCATTGGTGAATCATCTATTGGAGTACCTTTTCGAGACATAGAAATTTGTATTCCATTTGATTCACATATAGCTTTGTATTCATTTGATGTATATTGGAATCCTTGATCACTATGAATGATAAGTCCATATACATCTTTTTCTTTTGTTATTGCTTCATTTAAAGTGTCAACAACTAATTTTATGTCATTCTTTTTTGATATTATATAAGCTACAACTTTTCTATCATATAAGTCTAAAATAGTAGATAAGTAAGCTCTTGAACCTTTATATATTAAATATGTTATATCTGTTGTCCACACTTTATTTGGAGCTTCAGTTTTAAAATTTCTGTTTAATAAATTTGGCTTAACATTATCTTCTATTCTAATATGTTTTTACTTTTGTTTAGAATTTTTATAATGATTTGGGATTATATTATATTTTTTCATTATTCTTAATACCTTCTTTCCATTCATAACTACACCATACTTTTGGAGTAGACCTTCAACTATCCTTCGATAACCATATGTACCTTTGGAATCATCAAATATTTCTTTAATAGTTAAATAATCATAATAATCAGGATCTTCCTTATTTCTATACTTATAATAAGTTTTAGGACTTATATTAAGTACGGCACACATGTTATATAACTTATAATTTTCTCTATATAGATTAATAAAAGTTACTTTCTCTCTCGTTGTGCCTTGAGGAAGGCCTGGTATTTTTTTAATATTTCATATCTTTCTTTCCAATCTTCCTTGGTTAAATTAGATTCATTTTTTGGGCCTTTTTTAAACCTTGGTTTAAATATAACTCAGGGTGATCTATCATTTTCCTTTTCCACATTCTTATTGTTTCAGCAGGAATATTATATTGTTTAGCTAAATTACGACTAGATATTCCATTTAAATATTTCTCTAAAATTTCTTTTTTTAATTCATCAGTATATGTAGAAAATTTTTGACCTTTTGAAGCCATATAAAAATACACCTCCTTTCAAAGGTGTATTTTAACATATTTCTTTAAACTGTTTTTTTATTAATGTCTACTTCTAGGGGCGCATTTCATATGCTGGTGGATATTTATTTAAATAGTGAATTTATAAGAAAGCAGATTTATCTAAAACTATTTATTAAGGAAAATTGTGGTAATTATAGAATAAAATTATTAAATGTGTAATATTCAATATTTTTTTTAAAATTAGTTGCTGCTAAATGAATTTTAAAGTATATTAAAGATAATAAGAAAAGGTGGGTTTAGTTAATCGAAAGTGCTCAAAATTTTTTCGAAAATATAGCTAATATTTGGCTAATTTTAGGATATATATTTTTAGGATATATTGTTGTGATAATAAAAATAGTAATTCCTTTATTGTTAATTATTTTAGGGATGTTAAATTTGAAAAAGGCTGTTGTATCTAACGATGAAAAAGCTATAAGTAAATCAGTTCAAACTTTAATAAAAAGATTTGTGACAGCAGTTATAGTATTCTTTATATCGGCCCTTGTAAGTGCATTATTTAATGCTGTTATTGGTATCTATTTAACGACGGATGATTCTAATAAATGTTTGTAATGCGTAACCAATGTTAATGGCCCAGTATGTGCGACTGCTCAAGATGAAGCCATTATTAAAGCAAAATAAATAGCGAAAAAAACTTTTAGTAATTTTAGGCTGTTGACAATGTCAAAGCCTTTTCTTATGCAGTTATATAATAATATAATATAGTATTTCATGCGTTGATTCAGCCTTTTCATAAAAAATATTAAAGAAAATTAGAAATTATAAGATATTTAATGGTCAATAAAATAACTTGCAGTATTCCAACCATAAAAAAGCATATTATTTGCATATTACTTTTGATTTTGTATATATTTGTTTTTATATTTTGTGTAAAGATTCATTTTTATGTTTCAATTATTTGAATTTTATGATAGTATTATTATAGAAAGCAGGTTTGTTTAAATGTTGAAATATACTAAAAGATATTTATTTTATATAGTTTTCACTATTGTCGTATTAATAATATGTCCCTTTCGTGTAAAAGCAGATTATAATCATATTTACTGTACTTATACTAATGTAAATTTAGATAAAAGCAATGTAAAATATGAATTTGAAATTTTGCAAAATCAAGATGACAAAAATGATGTTATTTTAGCTAGCAGTGATGTTGGTTATGCTATGCTCTTTAGAGACAAAACTAAATTTCTTCAATCTTTTGTTAGCGGTGGTAAATTAATTTGCCCATCAACTTTATATATATATCCAATAGGTGATTATACTCAAGATCTAATTCAATATGCCGAATTTAGTTTTGAAAAATATGAAGAATCAGAAATTCCAGATATACACCTAAGTAATTATGAAGCTAATCTTACTTCACAGAGATATTTTAATGCTTCAACGAAAATAAACTCTTCGGCTTTTTGCAAAAATAGTGCTAATATTTGGGCAATTATCGGATATATTATTTTAGTTATAAAAATATTAATACCTTTAATTTTAATAATCATAGGAATGATTGATTTAGGAAAAGCTATTGTATCAAATGATGAAAAAGCCATTAGTAAATCAGCTACTTCTTTATTAAAAAGATTTATAGCGGCCGTTTTAGTGTTTTTTGTGCCAACTATAATAAGTGCCATTTTTAATGCAATTAAGATTGGAGATTTAAATTCTAGTGATGCAAATATTTGTGTTCAATGCGTCACAAATGTTATGGGGGAATTTACGGTTTATGTAGTTGATAATGGAAAGATAACTGAAACATATAAAACTACTTGTTCAGCGCTTTCAAAATCAGTTGTTGGTAGTTTATCAAATTAGGATAATTAATATATAGAAATGGAGTGTTTTAAATGTGTTTATTAAACGATTTACCTTTTTGCGATGAAACATCAAATATATGGCAAATGTTAGGGTTAATTATAATACCTGTAAAGATAATTATCCCATTGTTATTGATTATTTTAGGGATGATAGAGTTTGGAAAAGCTATAATGTCAAATGAAGAAAAAGCTATTAATAAAGCGATTACATCATTAGCAAAAAAATTAATTTCTTCAGTGATAATATTTTTTATTCCTTCCATTATTAATACTATATTCAATGCATTATATTTAGTCGATTTAGGCACAGACGCTAAAACTTGTATGGATTGTCTAACTAAACCAAATGATGATGACTGCAAGTCAGCTCAGATTCACGCATTAGGAACAAAATAAAATGAAAAATATAAATTTATAGCTTTAATACTTATTTTGTGATATTCTTATAATATAAAGTTTTTAAATAGGAGGTTCTGTTAATGCATTTTATTAAAAATAATAAAAAAGCTTTTAAAATAATCATGTTGGTGATATTTTCTGCCTTTTTTTTGACTGGATGTGAGTCGTGGGAAGAATATCAGGAGGATTATGCTGAAGTTTTAATGAACACAATAACTTGTGAGTATTCGATTAACGATGATCAGCAAAAAATGTATCCCGGTTTGGGAGTATCGATATATGCTGATTTATTCAATGTAACATTAACATCAATTACTCAATTCGGTAGTACAACAAGATATTTGGTTAAAGACGGAAAAATAGATGATAAAAATTTTTCTGATAGTTTAGGAGACGATTATTTTCTAGTTAATCTATCCCCTAGGCAAATAAAAATTCAAACTACTGTAGTACAAGATTTTATTGATAGATATAAAAAAGATTGTGCGTGCCCTCAATATATAAGCATCACAGATACGGATGAAACTACAAGTTATTTAAAAATGGACAATTACGAAGGAGCTAAAAATTATCATCTTGTTAAAGGAAATACTTGTAAAAGTAGCACAGCTAATAAAAAACCTGCAACAACTGAACTTACTAATTGTAAATCATTATTGGGAGATCCATTAAAAACTAAAACGCCAGCATGGTATTTAAAAATAGTGTTCAAAGTAGCAAAATATATAGCAATAATATTGTTAATAGTATTAACTATAATGGATTTTATTGGAGCAGTAGCATCACAAGATAATGATAAATTAAAAAAGGTAGTGAATAGAGCTATAATTAGAGCAATAATGTGTATAGTAATATTTATATTACCGACATTAATAGAGTTTATATTAAAATATTTAAATGATAGAGCAGTTGACTTATGTAGTTTAGGCGGTGAATAAATTTGATAGAATCGTGGTTTACAAGTGCAGTTATTTGGATAACTATTGGTATTTATAATATAGCGGCGTTTGTCTTTAAATTGTTTTTGATTTTGGGAACTAATCGTTTAGTTGAAGATAGTGCATATAGTAAAATTATAACAAATTTTTATGTTATTATCGGAATTATAATGTTATTTGTAATTACTTTTTATTTGTTAAAAGGTATGGTAAATCCTGATGACCAAAAAACGGGCGCTACAACTATAAAAAAAATTGTTATTAATTTAGTTACTTCAGCTATTATAATGTCATTGTTACCAATGCTTTTTACTTTTGCATATGATTTTCAAAGCTCATTTATTATTAATAATGTAATTGGAAAGTTTTTTAATTATGGTGGTAAAAATATTGGAGATGGAAGTAGTAGGGACCCTGTTATGGAAGTTACTCAGGGTGCCAATGCTATTGTAAATGGAGTTTACAATGCTTTTATGTATCCCTCTAATGGTGATGTTAAAATTAAATCAGACTCAGAATTTAGACTTACATATGGAACTAATGAAAGTACAAGTTTATTAACGGAGTGCGGTGAATGGACTACTGGATTGTACGATAGCCAAAGCGACCCCCAATTTATATTTAACCCGGCTTATAGAACATTTGAGGATACTGTAACATCAGTTAGTTGTACAGGATATTTTACTCATTATTTATCTTGGTCCAAAAATATTGCGGATGATACTGTGACATTTAATTGGCTTTTAAGTATAGTTGCTGGTGCATTACTGATTTATGTTGGGGTATCTTATTGTTTTGATATGGCGTTAAGAATGATTAAATTAATTTTTTATCAATTAATTGCTCCAATTCCTATATTTTTAAGAATAATACCAGAAGGAAAATTAAGTAATACATTTAATCAATGGATGAAAATCACTTTAACTTGTTATTTAGAAATATATGTTAGAATATTTATATTTTATTTTGTTATATTTTTATGCAATGCTTATATGGATTCTCATATTATGAGTAAAATTTCTGACACTTACGGCTTTATGATGGGATTGTTAGCTAATGCCTTTATTTTAATGGGCCTTGTTACTTTTATGAGACAAGCCCCTAAATTATTCTCAGATATTACAGGAATTGACTCTGGTAATATGAAACTTGGTATTAAGGATAAATTAGCAGCTGGCGGTGCCTTCACTGCTGGAGCAATTATAGGCGGAGGAGTATCAGCTTTGGCTAGAAATGCAACAAATGCTGGAAAAAATATTAGAAATAGATGGAATAATGATAAAAAAAATGGAGTATCAACAAGAAAAAGGATTGGTCATGTCTTTAGTGGCATAGGCCATGGTGCACTTTCTACAGTAGGAGGTGCTGTTTCAGGAGCGGCAAGATCTGGAAAAGCCGGATGGAATGCTAAAAGTGGTACTGATATGAAAAAAGCCGCTTCTAGTGGAGCTACAGCTGCAGTAGAAAAAAGAGATAAGAGGGCTAGTTATAAAGCTGCTCATAGTACCGGAGAAGGTGGACTTAAAGGATGGGCTCATGATAAGTTGAATGTGTTAGGAGGTCATGTTAAAGATACTGGTACTTCTATTGGTGGCTGGATGGGAATTAATAATGTTGAAGATTTAAAAAGAGAAAATGCCGCAATGGAACAAATTAAACAAAGCAGAGATGATTTTGATTCCATAGTAGATAATTTAATTGCTACTGAGATGAGCAAAGGAAAAACGAGTATTTCTACTGGTAGTCAAGAATTATCTTTTGAAAAATATAAAGAATTGCAAGATTATTATAATACTGCGGCTATTCATGGTAGTGTAGAGTACCAAGGTAAGACCTATACAAAAGCAGAAATGGAAACTTTGTTTAATCAAGAAAAGAAAAGTCTCAGATTAAGAATGCAAAATGATCTTTTAATTAATAATAGAAAATGGTCTAAATTGAATGAAGATATTCGAGCTAAATTGGCCGCAGCAAGAGCCGCTGCAGTTGCATTTAAAGGTATAAATAGAAACAATATGAATATAAATGCAGCTGGAGAAGTAAATTATACAGGCTCTGAATTTGCAGATGATAAAGATTTTATTTTAGGAGATGTAAAAAGAGAAGCGTTTACTTTTGGTGGTACTCAATATTCTGATTGGGATTTCGATTCGAATTCTAAAGAATTTACATGGAAAGATAGTAGCGGTAAAAGTCATACCCAAATATTAGACGATCCCAAATATGCGGCATTTATTAGGAGAATCAACGACAGCTATTCTGTAGATACTGTTAAAAAATATGATGAATTTGAAAAAGCTATGAAACGTAATACTGGTGAAAACAAGATTGAAATTACTGCACAAGAACATCAAAAACCTGATGAGAAAAAATAAGAAGGAGGAATGAAAAGTGGGAAATAATAATTATTTAATACCAGCTAACACTAAAAAATCGCAATTAATTTTAGGCTTTTTTACGAAAGTCGATTTAATAATATTTATTGTTGGTTGTGTATGGTCATTTATTATGTTAATTTTAATAAATAATTTTAATTTATTAGTCTTAGTATTGTTAATGCTTCCGGCTTTAATAGCAACATTTCTAGTAATGCCAGTACCTAATTATCATAATGTGTTGCAATTATTAACTAACATATTTAACTTCTTTTTAAATAGAAGAAGATATTATTGGAAAGGATGGTCAATTTATGAAGAATTCCAATCAAATGGAAAGTAATTCCAAATTTACTGATGCATGGTTACCAATAAAACAAATAATGAACGGGATGATTCAACTTGATAATGGTTATTATGTTACAGGAGTCAAAGTTTTTCCTAAAAATATTTTTATAATGGACCAACAAGCTCAAGATAGTATGGTTTATAATTTAAGAAATTTTTATAATACCATTGATTATGAATTTTGGTTAATAGTTGCAGATCGTCCAGTTGATATAAATTTGTACTTAGCTAATCTTCAAAATATGTATAATAAATCTACTGATAATGAAATTAGAAAACTTATTCTTCAAGATATTAGTAAAGCTAATAAATTTATGAGTGCCGATTATAATGTAGTCGATACAGAGTATTATTTAATATTCCAAGAAAAAAAATTAGAAATAGTTCAAAAGAAAATTCATAATTTAATTAGCAATTTAGCCAATTGTGGTTTACAAGCAAGTCAAACTAGCAATACTGATTTAAGAACAATTTTAGATAATTTATTAAATGGTGGAGAAACCATTAATTTTGGAACGGTGATGGAATAATGAGTTTGAAAAATGAAATAGCTCCAAAGGGAATGGAGTTTAAACCAACCGAATTTTTAATTAGCGGAAAATATTCAACAATAATTTCCATAGTAGGATTTCCTAAAAATATATATGTTGGATATTTATCTGACATAACAAGTATTTCAGGCGTAAAATTAGTTGTTAAACATATTCCAATTCAATTTAATATTTTACAAAAAATGATTAATAAAGAAGTTGCTGATTTAAAAACTAGATTTCAAGCCGAAAAAGATCAAACCATGCAAGAGAGAATTCGTCAAGATTATGAATCACTAGATCAATTTGTAAGTATGCTCGCTGCAACCGATGCCAAAATTTTTGATTTTCAAATGCATTTAATGATTACTGCGGATAGTAAAGAAAATTTAGATATTAAAAAAATGGAAGTTAAAGGCTATTTAAATGCTATGGGGATGAGTGGCGTAGCTTTAATGTTTGAACAAGAAAAAGTATTAAAAAGCATTGTCCCAATATTTCCTAAACAAGACATTGAAGAGCGGATTGGAACTCCTATACCTTCAATAACAGTGGCAGCTATGTATCCTTTTGTATTTGATAGTATAAAAGATCCTGGAAATGCTTGTTTGTTTGGTGTTGATTTTTCGGGTGGTGTAGTTCTATTTAATCAATTTTTGTATCAATTAAAAAAAGAAAATGGCCGTAATAATGCTAACATGATTTTACTTGGAACTTCTGGAAGTGGAAAATCAACTGCTGCTAAATTACTTTTGAGGACTCATATTCGAAATGGCTGTAAAATTGTAGCTATCGATCCAGAAGGTGAATTAGAAAATATTACTAATAATTTTGGAGGAGATTTTTTAGACCTTGGAAAAGGCGGAGAATTTGGTATGATAAATCCCCTTGAAATTGTTGTGGATGTTGATGATGAAGAAATTGCCCAAGGTTTAGGTTATACTGTTTTAACAAGAACATTACAACAAGTTAAAGCTTTTATGAAATATTATGATCCATCTATTGAAGAAGATGTTTTAGCAATGTTTAGTGATGTTTTACAAGATACTTATAAAAGATATAGAATAGATTTTGATACGGATTTTACTCAACTAAATAGTGAATCATATCCTACATTTGATGATGTATATGCCACTATTCAAGGTAGATTATTATCTATGGTTGATGCTACTCACGAACGAGAAGTAATGGAGAGACTAGAATTGAAAATAAGACCATTAGTAAAAGAATTAAGATATTATTTTACAGGTCATACAACAATTCAAATTAATAGTGACTTTATTGTTTTTAACATCAAAGAAATTATGAATAGTGATGAAAATATTAAAAATGCTTTATTTTTCAATATTTTAAAATATGCTTGGGGATTATGTTTGGATAAAGATGTTAATACCATAATGATGGTAGATGAAGCCCATGTTTTACTTGCTACGCATAATGAATTAGGAGCTGAATTCTTAGCTCAAATTCAAAGACGGAGTCGTAAATACAATACAGGAACAATTATTATTACTCAACAACCTACCGATTTTGCTTCTCCAACAATTATTCAACATGGTAAAGCAATTTTTGATAATGCTTCATATTATTTAGTCATGAACTTAAGAAAACAAGCAGTAGATGACTTAGCTCAATTAATAGATTTAAATGAAGGCGAAAAGGAAGGAATCAAGTTCTATCCGCAAGGCCAAGGCTTATTTATTTGTGGTAACAGAAGAATGAGAATTAATGTTGTCGTAACGGATGAAGAATTAGATTCATTTGGGGTAACAATTAATACTTAATAGTAATATGGGTGGTGAAGTAAATGTCTGAAGATGAAAATCAACCAGTTGAAAATAACCAACAACCAACACAAAAAGAAAAGGCGAAAAAAGCCGGAGAAGATGTTACAGAAGTAGCAGCTAAAGGAGTTGCTACTTATTTTGGTGGTCCAGTAGGTGGACAAATTGCTGATGCTGCGCTCAATACAAAAAGAGGTCAAAGATTATTAAAAAGGTCTGGTAAAAGATTAGCTAAAAATCCTTATACTAGCCAATTACTGGCCGATAATCAAGAACAAATAGCAGAAGCTAAACCTTTAGCTAATGCTTTAGTGGGAAGTTTAGGAAGTTCTGCGGGAACACCAGGAACCGGATCAACGCCAGTAGTTAGTCAAGGAAGTCCAATCCCTGGAAATAGTCCAATGTCTGCCCCTAGTGAAGTTCCTAATGTTGGCGAAGCTAATGGTACCCAATCTCCAATTATGCCTTCCCCAGAATCTTCAAAGGCAATTAGTACTTCTGAAATGACTGAAAATGCTCCTTCTGAATCCCCCATTGAATCCTTATATAAAGGAGAAACAAATGGAGAAAACGCTTCATCCCAATCATCACCAGCAAACAATGAAAATAGCAATAATAATCGAAACTTAAAAAGACAATCACTTCCTAAAAGAGGATGGCAAAAGCCAAATTCACCAAGCAATAATAATTCAGAATCAAAACGATTTAGAAGGCAATCAAATGCTCCGAAGCAAGAGGGTCAAGCTACTAAAACAGAAAATAATAATGAGGGGAAAGAAAGTCCATCTAAGCCAGGATTAGGACCTGCAGCTAATACAGTGGAAAAAGCCGGAAATATCAATAATAAAATAGAGAAGCTAAAAAAAGCTAAGGCTATAATTATGTTTATTATTCATAATAAGCCATTATTAATAATTATTTTAGTTATTATTTTTTTATTACTTTTGATTGCAATATTATCTGCAAAAGGGGAAGAAAATCCATCTGAACCAAATCCTTCAACAGGCCCTACAGCAAGTGCCCCTATGGCAAGCGCTCCTTTAACAGTTGAAAATTTTGCATTTGATATTACTTCTCAAACAAAACAAGATTTTGTCCAAAAAGTTCAATCTTATGATACAAGTGTCATGCAAAATTACGAACAAGAATCTAGAAGAAAATCGGCACAGACTTTTGCTGACAATGCAGACATATTATATGATATAGCAACTCAAAATAATATTAATCCTGAAATAGTAGTTGTAAGAGCTATTTTGGAAGGTTTTTCTCCCGGAGGAGATTCCTACAATTATTGGGGTATAGGTTGTTATAATATTAATTCTAAATGTAAACAATACGATTCGTTTGATGATGGCGTTCTCGCATTTGTTCAAAATATTAGTCAATATGGCTCTTTATTAGAAATGATGCAAAGTTATTCTTATATAGGCGATTATTGGTATAACCCAGGTAGTGACAGTTTAGGAGGCTGCAATTATTATAAAGAAATGGAAGATTATATGTCGCCGGAAAGATTTAAAGAAGTTGAAGGTTTTTGTGCCGAGGGTAAATCTTGTAATTCTAAAGGGGAGGGAGATTGCGTTAAAACTAATGAAGAGGATCAAACAGCCTTTGCTAAATTTAATGTTAACGAAATGACAAAATTAAGAAAAAGAGTCTTTGGCCTTGATGCGAATGTTGATACTTTATCTTCTCCAAGTTGTACAATATATGCTCAGGGAGATCCAAATTGGAGTTCAATTAAATTAGGAAATTCTAGTACAACTATGGGACATTCAGGCTGTGCTGTAACTTCAATTGCGATAGGAATTTCATGTTCTGGTACAAAAGTAACTATAGATAATTTTAACGCAGGAGAATTTATAAAAAAATTAAATGCTGGAAGTTGTTTTGTTAGTGGTGGAAATATTATTTGGGGTTGTTCTGCTATAAGTGAAGTAGCTCCATCTGTATCTTTTGAAAATATAATAAATGTTCAAAGTATGTCAAAAGACGAGAAAATAGCTGAAATTAAAGAAATAACTTCAACTAATCAATTTGTTCTCCTATATTTTAAAAACGAGGCCCATCCAAGAGGACATTATGTTGTTTATTCCGGCATAAATGGAGATTATTTTATTACTAAAGATCCTACCGGTGGAGTAGTAACTCAACAATTAATTAGCGACATAAGGCAATTTGTAATTTATAGTTATTAGAAAGGGGCAAATTATGGATAAGAAAAAAGTAATGATATTATGTATTTTAGGAGGATTATTAGGATTATTAACTTTATTTGCATATATTTATAGTAACAATTTTGTTGATACGCCTGAAAATCCTAATCCTAATAATCCTAGTAGTGATACACCAATTAATCCTGGTATACCAACAGAACCTAGTGATTATTTAATAATAGAAAATAAAGAAATATGGCGTTTACGTAATAATAATTGGCGGGATATAGACTTTGATGATATTGAAGAAATAGATGAATTAAAAAATAAATTTAAAGTCTATATTGATGGTAATTATCAAGATAATTACTATTTAAAATATGTCAAAAATTGGAATTTATTTAATGACAATAATGAATATATTAATTATACTGGCAAATTAGTAGCTATTACTTCAGATATGAATATAAATATTAGAAATTTTAATATAACACCTATTTCAAATGAGGAGTTAATTACAGTAAATAATATAATGCAAAATAATATTACTTATGAATCTTTAAGTGTAAATGAAGAGATAATTATGGATTTAGATCAAAATGGTATAAATGATAGAATTATTAGTGTTTCCAATCTAGATTCTATTGAACAACCAATATATTTTAATTTAGTTTATGTCATTTTAAATAATGATAATCCCATTATTTTATTGAAAGATAATGTTGATGAGAATGAAACTTTAGAAGCTCCAATTTATAATATCAGTTATATAATGAATATTAATAATGAGGCTAAAGATAGTATTATATTACAAGAAGGTTATTTTTCAGATAATGGGGAAACGGGTTATTTATTATATCAATTTAAAAATAATAGCTATCAAAAAGTGATTGATAATGACTAAATTAATTTTGCTATTACTAATTGTTTATAGTATAATATTTTATGAATTAGGAGGCCTATATGAAATTTAAAGTTGAACCAAAAGATTTTTTACTATTTATCGTTTATAGTGTAATTTTGTTATATTTATGTGCTTTAGCAGTATCTAATTTTTTCTCTTTAATGAATGAAGGAACCTTTTATGGCCTTATACCTGTTACGGCTTTTACCCGTTATTTACTTTTTACAATACTTTTATTTATTGGTGGTTTAGTTTTAATATTTACTAGTGTTTCCTCTTATATTTTTAGTAAAGATAAAGGTAAAGGCATTGGTTTAAAAGTTACTAATGATAAACCTAGTGATGGTTATGCTAGCTGGTCAAAAGAAAAAGAAATAAAAGAATCAAGTAATGTTGAAAGAGTTAATCCTAGTGATAAAGAAATTAAAGCTGCCGGTATTCCTTTAATAAGTAATAATAAAGGAATATGGGTAGATAATGGAAGTTATCATAATTTAGTTATTGGTTCTACTGGTTCCGGAAAAACAGAAAATTTAGTTTTTCCAATGGTTAATCTTTTAGCCAAAAAAGGCGAAAGTATGATTATAACGGACCCTAAAGGTGAAATTTACCGTAAGACAGCCGAAAACTTAAAAGAGAGAGGCTATAATGTAATAGTTTTAAATTTCCGGGAACCTAATAAAGGTAATTCATGGAATCCATTAGCACTTCCTTACCAATATTATAAAGAAGGAAATTTTGATAAAGCTACGGAATTATTAGAAGACGTTTCGTTAAATATTTTATATGATCCTTCGCATAAAGGCGATACTGATTTCTGGGAAAAAGGATCAGCCGATTATTTTTCTGGGCTAGCTATTGGCTTATTTCAAGACGCGTCTGAAAAAGAAGTAAATTTAAATAGTATTAACTACATGAGTACAGTTGGAGAGGAAAGATATTCAACTAGTAATTTTATTAAAGAATATTTTAATTTAAAAGGTAAAGATTCAAATGCTTATATGTTTGCTAATACCGTTATTAATGCTCCTGGGGATACCAAAGGTGGTTTATTATCAACATTTAGTCAAAAAATAAGGATGTTTTCAACAAAAGAAAATTTGTCAGAAATGCTTTCTTATAGTGATTTTGATATGCGAGATATTGGAAAAGGAAAGACTGCGGTCTTTATGATAATCCATGATGAAAAGAAAACCTATCATACTTTAATGACTATTTTTATTAAACAATGTTATGAAACTTTAATAGATGTAGCCCAAACAAATGGAGGAAAGTTACAATATCGAACTAACTTTATTCTAGATGAATTTGCAAATATGCCCCCTTTAAAAGATGTTGATAGTATGGTTTCTGCAGCTCGAAGTAGAGATATACGATTTACATTTATTATTCAAAATTTTGCCCAATTAAACGATATTTATGGGGAAAATGTTGCTCAAGTTATTAGAGGTAACTGTGGTAATTTAATTTATCTAATTAGTACAGAGTTAAAAGCATTAGAAGAAATCAGTAAAATGTGTGGAGAAGTTAAATCAAAAGAGAAAGATAAAACGGCTTCTACGCCATTAATTACAGTTAGTGATTTGCAAAAATTAAAATTAGGGGATGCAATAATTATTCGGTTAAGAATGAGTCCGTTTAAAACCAAGTATATGCCTAATTTTAAGATAAATTGGGGCGAAGATTATCCAGAAGCAAGTTATCCAGAAAGAAAAATGCAAAAAATAGAATTATTTGATTTAAAGAAATTTGTTACGGAAGAAAAAAACAAAAAAATGATGGCCGGCAATAATGGAATGGGTAATAGTCCTTTTAATCCTATGGGAGCAGGACCTGGTTTTAATCCTATGAATTCTGGTTTAGGTGGGGGCTTATTTAATAATACTAATCCATATAATACTAATCCATATAATACTCCTAATCCTTTTGGTAATGCCGGAGGAACTAATGAGGAAATACCAGCCGTATCACCTTTTGGTGATGGTTTAAAGAATATGGATATTGATGCGATGATGAAAGACATTGATCGCAAATTGCAAGAATTAGATGAAGAAGAGAAACGCCAAAAAGAAAAATTAAAAATGCAAAATAAAGAATTAATGGAAAGTGCTAATCTTAATAAAGATTTAGAGAATCATTTAAATCAAGAAGAAAATATTCAATTACCAGAAGAGAAACAAGAAATAAGCGAGAAAGAAGAAATAATAGAAAAACCAAAGGTAAATGTTGATGTTGATAGTGTTATTATGAATGAAAATGTTATTACTGATGATGAATTTTTTGATGATTTCTTTGGTGACGAATAGTTAAATAAATTTAGTTAGTAAGAGAAAGTGTTAGGTATATAACATTTTCTCTTTTTTTAATTTTTCATAAAATAATATGGAGGCTAAACTATTATATGAAAACAATAAAAGAAGTCGATTATAATCCTAGTATGGGAATTTTAATTGATGTTAAAGATCCTATTTCCTATAAAGAAAAGCATAATCCTTATAGTATTAATATTTATTATGATAAATTACTAATGAATTATAAAACTTTATTAAATAAAGGCGAAAAATATTTCTTAATTTGTGATAAGGGGCATAAAAGTAAACAGGCCGTTAGAATTTTATCTTTTTACGGATATGATGTAACCTATGTTATAAACTCGTGATTTTTAGCCATACTTGTATTATAATAGTGTATGTGATAAGTATGGGTGAAATATTAAATAATATATATAATTACATTATAAGTTTAGTAAACGCTTCCACTATTTATGGACCTTTATTAGCTTGTTTATTAATATTTTTTGAATCAATTATGCCAGTATTACCATTATTTGTCTTTATTACTATTATATTTATTGCATATGGTTATGGTCTAGGTTTTATAATAGCTTACATTCTGACCTGTTTAGGATGCTTTTTTTCGTTTTGGTTGTGTCGAACTTTTTTAAGGAAATTTTTTACTAAAAGAATCAGAAAAATCGAAAATTTTGATAAATTGATGAAGAAAATAGATAAAATGAATTTTTCTTATTTAGTATTAATAATTGCCATTCCCTTTACACCGGCGTTTTTGGTAAATATCGCGTCCGCTTTATCCCAAATGTCTTTTAAAAAGTTTGCTTTGGCTATCGCTATAGGTAAAATATCTTTAGTGTTTTTTTGGGGGTTTATTGGCACAAGTCTATTAGAAAGTTTAAGAAATCCTAAAATTTTGATTGTTATTATCATAATGCTTTTAGTAGCATATATTATAAGCAAAATTACAGCTAAAAAATTAAATATAGAGTAAATTATTGTCAAATATATATAAACATAGTTTGACAGTCATAAATATAAATAGTATATTGATAGTAATAGTAGGTGATTTCGTGAACAATAGGGGAAATGAAATTGATAGAATTAGACGCGATAGAATGAAAAAAAAATTAATTGAGCAGTTAAGTAATTTATATGGAACATTAATTAGCCTATCTGCTATTGAAGAAATTGCTGAAAAAATTTTAAGGGACTCGAAAATAAAAAATAAAGATTATGGACAAATGTCTGAAAATGAAAAGAAAATAATTTCTTACTATGTTCAAGGGCAATTTACAAAAGAAGCTTCTGTAAAAAATGGACAAAACAATGTGGAATTACCCATTGCAACGGTTAAAAAAATATGTAAGAAATCGCTAGCAGTTATTTTGAGTTCTTTGATAATAGCCGGTGTCACTTTTATCGGTTATCACGGCTATATTTCTATTAAAAACCAAATTTTATATGGTGATGTTAGTGACGCGATAGTTAAAATATTAAATGAGAAGGATACTGGAAGTATATTAAATAGAAATTCTACATATGTTACACTCGATGAGGAGGGTAATCCAATTTTTGATATAAATTATAAAGGAGTAGCTAACGATATTATCAAGGTAGCTAGAAATGGTAATTTATTTGATGTTGTAATACGTAAAATTTTTGATGAATGTATTGTATATAATACTAATGAACGATTGATTATTATGGATAATGTTATAGAAGCTGTTAGAAAAGCCGTACAAGATAAACCGGAAATTCCGGATGATATAAAAGTAAAAGTTGATCGTCAAGGATTTCTTTATTATTTATTAGGATCCGGCTATGATAATCCTAAAGATTATGATGTTTTAGTTGCTATAATTCATTATTATGAAAACAAACTACGCTATAGGGGATTGGATGCTGAAGACCGTGCTTTAATTGACGATTTATTAGCTGAGTATGAAAAAAGTAAGACCGAATTATACGAAACAAATCTTGATGATTTAAATGACTTAGCGAATGATAGCACTTATGACAAATCAAGTACTTATAGTGCATTAAATGCTTATAGCGAAGATGACTATACATTACGGTCTCCAGATGAATCAAGTACTTATGGTGTATCAAATTCTTATGGCAAAGATGACTATACATTACAGGCTCCAGCTGAATCAAGTACTCATAGTGAATCAAATATTTATAGCGAAGATGATTATACATTACAGTATCCAGAGTATCCAGATGAATCTCAAAATGATGACTATCAAATGAAAGTAGGAGGAAGATAATGGAACTAGATGTAATGAAATTAGAAGATAATCAAGAGTATGCGATAATTGATACCATAGAAATGAATAATAATAAGTATTTAGTTTTTTCTAATATTGAAGATGAGATGAAAAATTGTATTAGAAAAGTAATTACTAAAGATGATGGTCAAGAATATGTCGTCAGATTAGATACTGAAAAAGAATTAGAATTAGTGATAGAAAAATTAATAGAAAAACATAAAGGAGAGTTTAAATAATGAATAAAAAAAGTATTTTATTAGGAGTATTAATTGTTTTGGTGGTTAGTTTAGCAACAGGTTGTTTATTTTATAATGTTTTAGAAGATGATGATTTTAAAGAGCATTTTGGAGCTTTGGGCTATACAATTAGTGAAAATACCGAAAGTGATTTAAAAGCTGAAAAAAAATTAAAAGCAACTAAAGATGATGTTCCATATGAAATTTTATATTTTGAATTTGAAGCAGAAGTAGATGCCAAAAAGGCTTATAAAAATTATTATGATAATATTAAAGATTATATAACTAGTACTTCAAATAATACTGAAACAACTGGAGCTGTTTTCTCAAAAACCGTTGCGGTTTCTGAAAAAGAATATATAGTTATATCTAGAGTTAAAAACACTTTAATATTTATTGCCGGAACTAAAGATTATACCGATGAGATAAACACATTATTAGAAGATATAGATTATTAATAAGACTTAGGTCTTATTTTTTTTGACAACTCATAATTGAATTTATTTAAATAATTTGAGATAATCAATTTGGAAGTGAAGTAATGATAATAGGTAGTCATGTTCATTTTAATAATGAGCAATTATTAGGGGCAATCAAAGAAGCAATAAGCTATGGAGCTAATGCTTGTATGATTTATACAGGAGCTCCTCAAAATACGATTAGAAGCGAAATTAATTTAAATTATTTAAACGAAGCGGTTAAATTAATGAAGGACAATAATATATCGGCAGAAAATATTATTTGTCATGCACCTTATATAATAAATTTAGCTAATAAAGATAAAATTGAATCTTGGAATTTTTCTATTAGTTTTTTAAAAAATGAAATTAAAAGATGTGAAAAATTAGGAATTAAATATATTGTTCTTCATCCTGGGAGTAGTGTGAAACTATCTAAAGAAGAAGGAATTAATAATATTATTGAAGCTTTAAATTATGTTATCGATGATGACGATAAATGTTTGATATTATTAGAAACTATGGCTGGTAAAGGTAGTGAATGTGGTTCCAAATTAGAGGAAATCAAAATGATTTTAGAAGGAGTTCCCAAAAAATTGGGAGTATGTATTGATACCTGTCATTTAAATGATGCTGGTTATGATTTGCAAGATTTTGATACTTTTCTTAATTGTTTTGATAATTTAATTGGAATTTCTAAAATTAAATGTGTTCATGTTAATGATAGTAAAAATGTTTTAGGAAGTCATAAAGATCGGCATGAAAATATAGGGTTAGGTCATATTGGCTTTGAAACTATTTTAAAAATTGTTAATAACCCTAAATTAAAAGATGTCCCTAAAATTTTAGAAACACCTTATGTGAGTAAAAATGGAGGAGAAAAGGAATTAGTATATCCTCCCTATAAATTTGAAATCGAAATGTTGAGAAAAGGAGAATTTAATCCTAATTTACTAGCGGATATTAGAGAATATTATAAATAATTAGAATATTTTTGCGAATATTCTTGCCAAACTTTAGTAATTTTACTAAAGTTTTCTTGTGAATAATTATTTTTATAACGATCTAAATTAAACAATTTAGGATTGGCTAAGACATTACGATAATTTTTTTTCACAAAATCGTAAGTAAAATCTAATTCAGTATCTGATAAACTAATATTTTTACTACTAGCAAAATTTCTAATATCTTCTTTAGTCATTCTACTTATATATCTTTCTATTAAATTAAACATTGGGATCACCTAATATATTTTATGCTAAAAAATTAAAATGAATACTAAGGTTTCTTTATTCCATAATAATAATGGTGGAGTAGATGAAGAAATATTTAATTATAATTATAATTTTTATGATATTCATGGGAAGAATCTTGTATTTAAATAGGAATGAAGGACTAAAATATAAAGAATTATTAAATAATAAAACTAATAATTATATTTATGGCGAGTCGGCTCCCCGGGGAAGAATAATTGATCGAAATGGCGTGGTTTTGGTAGATAATCAAGGAATAAAAACTCTTTTTTATACCAAATTGAAGGGAATTACTATAAAAGATGAAGTTAATATTGCTTATAAATTAGCCAATATTTTAAATATTGATATAAATTTAAATAGTCTTAAAAAGTTTTGGCTTATTACTCATAATAATGGGGATGATTTAATTTCTAAAGAAGAATATTCTTTATATCAGGAAAGAAAATTAACTAGTGAAGATTTAAAGAAATTAAAATATGAAAGAATTAGTTCTGATATTTTAAATACTTTAAGTGATTTAGATAAAAAAAGTGCCACAATTTATGATTTAATGAATAAAGGCTACTCTTATGAAAAAAAAGAAATTATTAAAAATATTAGTAACGAAGAATATAGCCAAATTATTGATGAAAATATTGAAGGGGTAACTATTGAGTTAACATGGGAAAGAATTTATAATTATGGCGAAACTTTGAAAGATGTTTTTGGGACTATTGGAAAGATCCCCGAAGAAAAAAAAGAAGAGTATTTAAAAAAAGGATATAATTTAAATGATATTGTGGGTTTAAGTTATTTAGAATTACAATATGAAGATTATTTAAAGGGAGAAAAGGACTTATATAAAGTTAAGAATGATAATACTTTAGAATTAATAAAAGAGGGTCATAAAGGTAATGATTTAATCTTATCTATTGATATTAAAGTGCAATTAGAATTGGAACGATTATTACAAGAAAATATATTACTCGCCAAAAAAAGAGCCAACACTAATTATTTTGAAGAAGCTTATAGTATTGTAGGCAATCCTAATAACGGCGAAATAATTGCTATGAGCGGGCGAAAATTAATTAATAATAGTGAATTTAAAAATGTTAATACTAAACTTATAAATACTTCTTATACTGTAGGATCAGTTGTTAAAATGGCTACTTTAAGTACCGGTTATAAAGAAGGCGTTATTGATATTGGGAGTACTGTTAATGATAGTTGTATAAAATTATATCAAGTTCCTATTAAATGTAGCTATAAAAGTTTAGGTAAAGTTAATGATCTTACGGCAATTAGTAAAAGTAGCAATTATTATCAATTTAAAATTGCTTTGGGACTTACTGGGGTTAATTATACGTACAATATGAAATTAGCCACTGATAAAACTCATTTTGATAAATTTCGAAATATGTTTAAACAATATGGTTTAGGAGCATATACTGGGATTGATTTACCTAATGAAACTCTTGGTATTACTGGAAATTTAACTTCAAGCGATTTACTGCTTAATTTAAGTATTGGGCAATATGATACTTATACTCCTATTGAATTATTTCAATATATTAATACTATAGCTAGCTTGGGAAATAAAAGAAAACCGCAGTTGATGCAGCTAATTAAAAATGATGATAAGGTTATTGTTCAAAATTCCCATGAAATTATTGGAAAAGTGGATTTAGCCGATAAATATTTACTTCGTTTAAAGGAAGCAATGCATTTAGCGACAACTTCTGGAACTGCTCGCAATTATATTAATAGTATTTATAACCCTGGTGGTAAAACAGGAACAAGTGAAACATTTATTGATACCAATGGGGATGGGGTAATGGATACTAAGACCATATCAATTGCTTTTGCGGGCTTTGCTCCTTATGATAATCCCAAGTACAGTATTGTAGTTTTAGCTCCTAATATTTATTTAACTCAGGAATATGATTATAGTAAATTATATATTACCAAATATATTTCGGCAGGTATTATGAACTTTTTATTTGAAAATAGCTAAAAGTTTGATATAATATGATGGTAATTAGGTGAGGAGGATTTTATATGGCTAAAAATGATAATCGTAATTTTGTAAATATGAGATGTACTGAATGTGGAACAGAATTACGTCCAACAAGTAAAAACAAAAAAAATAATCCTGAACGTTTAGAAATAAAAAAATATTGTCCTAAATGTCGTAAAAGTGTTGTAGCAAAAGAAAAAAAATAATAAGTTAGAAAGGAGTCATAAATAATGAATATAAATATTAATGATATTAAAAATGGTATGACTGTAATAATTGATGGCAATTTATGTTTAATTCAAGAATTTCAACATGTTAAACCAGGCAAAGGTCCAGCTTTTGTTAGAATTAAATTAAAGAATTTAAGAACTGGCTCAATTGTAGAACAAACTTTTAATACAAATATTAAAATCACAAGGGCTCATATTGAAAAGAGTAAAGTTCAATATTTATATGTTAGTGGTGAAAATTATGTGTTTATGAATAATGAAACTTACGAACAAATTGAAGTACCACGGAAAGTTTTAGGAGAAAATGCTGATTTTATCAAAGAGGGTATTGATATTGCGATTGATTTTTATGAAGGCGAAATAATTGGAATAAGTTTGCCAGAAAAAGTGGAATATACTGTAGTAGAAACAGTACCTGCAGTTAAAGGCAATACTGCCACTAATGCCCAAAAAGATGCCAAAATCGAAACCGGTAAAACTATAAAAGTGCCATTGTTTATAAATGAAGGGGAAAAAATTATTGTTTCAACTAGTGATGGAAAATATGCAGGAAGAGCATAATTTGAATTAAAAAGAAGTGAAAAAATGAACTTTTACTTCTTTTTTGTGTGTTTATATATTGACATCTTGTATTTTTTATTTTACAATATAATTGCTTAGTAGATATAATAATATTAGTAGCCATGTCTAGAAGTTATTATTTTTATTAATAATGTTGCTATGAGTGAAAATATTTATTATAAGCAAAATAAATTATATAAAAATAATCTTATCTGCGCTAAGTAAAAACAATTGTTTATGGAGAAAGTAAAACTCTAAAGATAAGCGAATCGCACTAAATACTGATAATATTTAGTTAATATTTAAAATTATGGAGAGTAATTTTAAATGATGCGACGAGTTATTTAAACTAAGAATAGCTATTTTATCAGAATAGTTATTTTTTTTATAATTAAATCTTGATTTTAGTATTTTCATGTAGTATGATTAACTTAAATAGAGAGTGTATAATATGAATGATAATAAAGAAATTTTAAAATATTGTCCTAATTATTATAATATTGTGAATTTTGATTTTAAAGATACTGATGTTATTAGTGAAAAATTAATTGCAGTTTATAAAAGATTTATTTTTTCGGTAAATTTTCAGAATCAAGAGGAATTAAATAAGGTACAAGAACTAGATCGAGTTTTAGCCAATTATATAGCTGATTATCTTTTTCGAAGCACCCTTCAAAAAGAAATTATAAATGTTAGAATTCAAAAAGATAATAACATAATTAAAAATTTTGTTGATGCCATTCTTAAAATTTTTTCTAATTATGAAGAATACACAACCAGAAGAATTTATATAAGTAAATGGATTTAAAAAAGATACTTTAATTTAGACATAGAGTATCTTTTTTATCTTTAGTTTCTTTTAGTTTGGAAGATTTTTTAATATAAATAAGAAGAGTTCCAAACAGAAGGAAGAAAATAAATAAAACAAGAGGATAATAGTAGAACATAGTAATAATAATACGATAATTTTTGCCTGCTACTTGAGTACTTAAAATAATACTTAATAATATAAAACTATAAAAATAAAGAGGATTATATTTTTTAGGCAGCGTTTCCTTAATATTGGTTATTAAGCAAGATAAAGTTATAAATATATCAAAATACCATATAAAAGTTGATAAGTTTTCAATATTTTCAATAAAATTTAAAATCTTAATTTGTTTAAGTAAAGCGTATTCTGGAAAACTATATATTTTTATTAAAGGTTCACCCAAAGTTAAAATAGCTAACATAACTATCGCAAAACTCGTAATGGTTGCTAATAAATAGTCTTTTAAATCATCTTTAAAACTATTGCAGGAATAGTTAATAGTTATTATTTGAGGAATACTGGTAATGGAAGCATATATTAAAGAAGCTTTCAATATTCCTATATTCTTAGTACTTAAAATAGGTAGTAAATTATTAAAATCAATATATTTAATTAGAAGTAGGCCATAAGTAATAATAATTAAAATACTAAAAACACATAATAAATTACTTAAAGATTCTATAACTCTTTTTTCTTTAGATGATATATAAATAGCTAAAAATAAGAAAGGAAGAACCACAATTATTTTAGGGGTATATAATAAATAAAAGGAATTTACAAACATTGGTAAAAGAATTAAAATAATTAATATTAAATATAGATAAAATAATAAAAATATTAAAATATAAAGTTTACCTAAGATGGTTTTATTTAAAGTATCTCTTAAATTTTTATTTTGGAAAAATTCTTTAATATATTTATAAATAAATAAAATGCCAATACCAATAAGACTTCCTAAGATTACAGAAATCCAAGCATCTTTTCCTGTATGTTTAAAAAGCAGAAAAAAGCCAATTCCAAACATCGAAGAACGGGTTATAAAATAAGTTAATTTATTTTTCATTAGCCACCTCAAATATAAATCCTTTCGTATTAATTTTTAAGTTAACATTTACTTCTATTTTAGCTTTTTGCCACAGATTGTAATTATCTTTTCTAGTTTTTTTATAATAAATGTCTTGAAATCCTAAGATATCACTATTGTTTTCTTGCAATATTTTAATAAATTCGATAATTTCATTTTTAATTATTTGGCCAAAATCTTTGTTTAATTTTTGATATGTTTTTTCTTCTTCCAAATCTAAATTAGCACTATTTTCTAAAATTTTACCTTCTAGTGTAGAGTTAATAATTATTTTGTCTGCTTCTACTTCTATATTGGTTTTAGATCGATTAATATTTATTGTGACATTTTGGCCATGATAATAATTATCTACTTCTAAAGCAAAAATTCTTTTATTTAAGAGATTATAAAGGGAAGAATTCTTTTTATTTAAAGTACTTTTATAATTGTAGCCATTAAATATAAAAAAGTTATCTAAAGTAATTTCATCTTCTTCATTAATAGTGATAGAGCCCAAAACAATATCACATTTATCACCAATTAATTTGGCCAAAACATTTTGATAGTTTTCGTCTATTGCTAAATTATTATTGTATTTCTCATTATCTACTAAATCCATAATTAAATCAGTAACTACAGGATTATTTTTACTATTGTGAGATAAAATTTCCTCGGGATAATTATCTTTAGTTACCATCAAAATAAATTCATCTCTAATATCAGTATCTCTAAGCAGATAATCGGTAATTTTATCTAGTTCGCCATTAATAATTGATTCACTCAATAAAACAATTTTTAAATGATCAAAATAAGGTTTTTTGCCAACTTTATAATTGGTATTGATAAATGCCTCACTAATGGTTTTTCCTTGACCAGATAAAGTATAACTTAACATAGTAGAATTTTCATCAGTTTTAATATCATTTAATATTTCATAAGTTAAATAAAAATTATTGTCTTTATAATCAATACCAATACCAGTTATAATGGCTAAATTATTAAGTTCAATATTATCATAACAGCCAGTTAAAAAAATAGTAATTATTATTAAGATTAATAGTTTTTTCATGAAAATTTTCCTCTCGTCATATTTTTGTCAGTTAATAAACTACTTCTTTTGGTATTTTTTATATCTTTTTTCTTTAATAATGTTTTAAGGAAATATTCTTTGTTAAAAGGAGCAATAGGGGCAAAGAAGGGAGCGTTTAAAGACTTTATAGAAATAGCATTTATTAAAAATAACATAGTGCCCAAAAAGATACCGTATAAACCAAAAAAGGCTGCGAAGAATAAAAATAAATAGCGGTAATAACGAAGAGCATTATTAATTTCCAATTCTGTAAATATTAGGCTGGTTATAAGAGTAAAGGCCGCAATGATAATGGCAATAGGAGAAACTAATCCGGCATTTACGGCAGCATCCCCAATAATTAAAGCTCCTAAAATAGAAATAGCCGAACCAAAATTAGAAGGGAAACGAAGATCACTTTCTCTTAAAATATCACAAATGATTAATAACATAATTAATTCCACAATACTAGGGAAAGGAACGCCCGATCTTTGCGTACTAAAATTTATTAATAAACTAGTAGGTATTGTTTCTTGATTATAATTGATTATAGCGATAAAAATCCCTGGTGTAATCATTGATAAAGCAAAACATAAAACTCTTAATATTTTAATAAAAGCGACATTAATACTTTTTACATAATTGTCACTTACTGGATTAATAAAATCTACTAAAAAGGTAGGTAAAATAATGGCAAAAGGCGTAGTATCCATCATGATTATAATTTTGCCTTCTAAGAGGGCCGTAGCCACTAAATCAGGCCTTTCGGTTCTTTTGATTGTTGGGAAAACAGTTCTATTCTCACTTTCTAAATAATTTATTATGGTGCCACAATCAATAACTCCATCGACATCAATTCGACTTAATTTTTCTTTAATAATTTTGACATTTTCTAAGTCCGCTACATCTTCTAAGTAATTAATGCTAACAGCAGTTTTAGTTTTTCTTCCCATTGATAATTCTACTGTTTTTAAAGTATTAGTTTTTATTCTTCTTTTGATAAGCCCAATATTAGTCTGATAATTTTCATTAAATGAGTCTTCCGGTCCTAAGAGCGAAGGCTCTCGCAAAGACTGAGAAATACTTCTACTTAAATCACCTTTTGCTTCAATTGCAATTATTTCTTTGTCATTAATAATGATGGCAAATCCATTAGTAATATAGTATTCTATTTGGTCATATTCTTTTATAAAAATGGTATTTGGTCCAGGAACATTGCTATTTAAATTTTGAGAATTTTGATATTTTGTTAAATTTTTTAAAATATAATCGTTTATTCGATCACTAGAACAAATTGTATCAATAAATAAAACATAAATGCTTTTAAAAAGACTTACTTTTATTTCCTTTATTTTAAAATCCGGGGTATCAGCAAATTCTTTTTTTACTTTTTCAACGATTTTATTCATTATTTCACATCCAATTTTAGTATTGGCAACTTTTACCAAATAATACATTTCTTTCATATAATGTAATAAGGTGAGTTATGGATTATTTAATGTTAGTTAATAAAACAAATGGATTAGGAAAATATTACATTCCTAACAATTTAGTTAAAGTAAAAATAAAAACTGGAGGAGGGAAAAAGATTTATCTGGAAAAAAAGACTTATAAACAAATTAAAAAATTGTTAAAAGATATCAATAAAGAATTTATGACCGAAATAGTAATTGATTCTGGATATAGACCTTATTTATATCAAGAAAATTTATTAAAAGATTTACTACAAGAAAAGCAAGAAGAAGCATATAATAGCTTGGCTAAACCGGGATATTCGGAACATCAAACGGGTTTAGCTGTTGATATTGGTTTTTATAAAGATGGTCATTATGTTCCTAAATTTAAAAATGAAGATTTTGCCAAAGAATTTTTATGGCTTAAAGATAATGCTTATAAATATGGATTTATAGTAAGGTATCCTAGTGATAAAACAGCGATAACTGGTTATATTTATGAACCATGGCATTTAAGATATGTTGGCAATATTGCGGAATTATTAACTAAAGAAAATTTAACTTTAGAAGAATATTATGAAAAATACTTGCAAGATTAAAAATAATTAATCTTTTTTCTTGAAAAGAATTATGTTATAGTATTTTTATGAAAGTAGAAATAGTTAAATTTGATAATTTAGGAAGAGGTCTCGGATATACAAATAATAAAATTATTTTTATACCGAAAAGTGTTCCAAGAGATATAGTAGAAGTTGTTATTACCAAAGAAAAAAAGGATTATTTAGAAGGGCAAATTAAAAATATTATTAAGCCTTCAAGAATTAGAATAAATCCTATATGTCCTTATTTTAATTATTGTGGTGGTTGTGATTTGCAACATATTTCATTAAGCGAATCTTTAGAATATAAATTACAAAAAATAAATAATTTGTTAAAGCAAAATAAAATCGATTTTGAGGTAAAAGACATTTTAAAAAGTGAGGAACAATTTCATTATCGCAACAAAGTATCTTTTAAAATAGAGCAAGGCCAAGTAGGATTTTATAAAAATGACTCTCATGATTTGATAAAAATAGATTATTGTTATTTAATTCCCGATATTGTTAACAAATTAATTAAGGATATTGTCATTTTAGGTATTTCGGATGGAATTATTACAATCAAGATTAACTATAATCAAGATTTATTAATTATAATTGATTCAATAAATGAAATAGAAAATGTCGAAAAAATAATTAATACTTATAAAGTGGCAGGAATAATTCAAAATAAAAAAATAATCTATGGAGAAGAATATTTTATTCACAAAATAAATAATTATTTGTTTCGCGTTAGTTATGATTCTTTTTTTCAAATCAATCCTTTTATCTGTGCCAAGTTGTTTGATTTGATAGTTAAATACACGAGTGATAGTCAAAACATTTTAGATTTATATTGTGGAGTCGGTACTTTAAGTATTGTAGCTAGTACTAATGGAGCCTCAGTTTTAGGAGTAGAAATTGTACCTAATGCAATTAAAGATGCTAATTTCAATAAAATGATTAATAATGCTCAAAATGTTGAATTTATATGTAGTGATACTAAAAATATTTTAAAGAAAATTACTAATAATTTTGATATGGTAATATTAGATCCACCGCGTAGTGGAGTTATTAAAAGTGTAATTTCTAAAATTATAGATAGTCAGATAAAGAAAATAATTTATGTTTCTTGCAATCCAGCCACTTTAATTAGAGACTTAAAATTATTATTGTTAAATTATTCTATAGAAAATTTAATTTTATTAGATATGTTCCCTAATAGTGAGCATGTTGAGTGTGTATGTGTTCTAAACTTAAGATAAACCCTTATAAATAAAGAAAAATCAGCTATTTAGGCGTGTTTAAAAAGAACAAAAAAATAGTAAAAAATTTTTAAATGGTTATTGTGTGGTATATGTTTAGTTATATTACCTAAAGTAACATAATAAACTGATTTAAGAAAATAATTAAAAGAATGTTAGAAGAATATTAAATTATCGTTCTATAAGTATGTAGCATTTAAGTATTTATATAGCCATAATGTACAAATTAGTTACATCGACTGGTTATGTATTAAATTGCTTGAAATAAAGGGATTAAGAATGCTATAATTAATCTATAGTAGGAGGCTTTAATATGGTTATTGAGAAGACTATTTCCAATTGTAATGCCCGTTTAATATTTGATCCCATACCATCATACAAAGAGGAATGGTCATTTAATATTAAAAATCTAATAAATAATGCTAAAGTCATTAAAAACGGAGATAAAGAGCAAAATTTATTTCAAGATTTTTTTAAGAAGATATACCAAGAGCCTTTATTAAATATTTTTAATAATTCTCATATTTTAGATTTTCAAGTTGAATTAGTATCTCTTCCTAATGAAAACAATTTAGGAAGGTGTTTAAAATTTTCTAAGTTAACTTTTTTTCGAGAGCTTACTTATTTTTTAAATAATAAAATTGATAGTTTTGAAAAAGACGAAGAAGAATATGAAAATTATTTAGTGAATCTTTTAGAAAATATTTCTAAAGCCAATAATGAAATCAATCTTTTATATTCGGAAGCCTTAAAGATTAAAGAAGAAAAATTAAATGATATTTTATTAAATGAAATAAGTTCTAAATATTTTGATGTTGCATTAGAAGATTATTCCTCTTATAAAAATACTATGGAATTTGAAGATTATATTCAAAATTTATATCAAGAAACTTGTGCATATGAAAAAGGACTATTAAATTTAAAAGATTTTTTTGATAAAGAAATTAATATTGAGGAATTGTACGCTTGTTTTGACCCGGATATTTTCTTTTTACTGTTTGCAAAAATAATTTTAGAAGCAAGTGATACTGATGACATCTCTAAAGATTATTTTTTGGTATACTATAAAAAAATTGTAGATAAAATATTAGCAAGCGATTCATCTTATAATCCGGAAATTATTTTTGAATATCCAGACAAAAAAATAGCAAGATATAATATTCATGATTATTTTCAAGATTATAAACAATTAATAGCTAAACATCCTACCTTAGAAAAAATTAATTTTAACTTAGATGAAGACTCCGAAAAGTATAAAAATATTAATTTAATGGAAAAATTATTTAAGTTAAACAATCAAAACAATTGGCAATTTACCTCTGAAAATGATGATGTTACTATTACTGATTCCAAAATAAAAAAACGTTTTGCATATTTATTTAACTTAGAAACTTTAATTGGAACGCCTTTAAAAGGGGCAGATGATTACTATGCCTTTATTTATTCTAATGGAAAAGTAGTAATAGAAAATATAAATAATAATTTAACAGCCACTTATATTTTAGATATTGATGATTTTATAACTATGAGTGAAATAGATGCTTTAAATTTAACTAAGTACTTTACTAAAGCCATCAATTTTAGGAGAATATTTCATTCCACAGAGGCTAATTGGCAAAAAAATATAATCCAAGAAATAAATGGAACTTATCGCATAGAAGATGCTTTAGAATTTATAAATAGCGAGGATAATAATGAATAGTTTATACAAGAGATTAGTAGATATTATTAATAGTAATAAAGAAAAATTTCTGACTTTAATAAATGCTGATAACAGAGAAAATTTGAACATTTCAGGAGAAGAAGTATTAAATTATTTAGAATTTTTTCCCAATGAAAAAGCCTTGAAATATCCTATTGTTGGCACCACTATTATTACTGAAGGAGATATTTTGACCATTTTAAAAATCATTCATGATATTGCTGATTATGAAGGAATTTATACCATATTTATCAATGCTGATAATATGGGAACAAATGCTTATTTAATAAAGAAAGCTAATGAAATATGTCAACAGTTAAAAATAAATGTGGAATTAAAAATAGATTATAGTAGGAATTATAATGCTTATCTGACTTCTTTAGTCACTATTATTGGCAGTCAAATTTTTGTAGAAACCGCCAGTTTGGATTTTGATAATGCTAATAAAATAATAACATAATGGCCTTTTAAATCGAGTAAAATTGTTGACTTATTTATAAAATTTTCATATAATTTAGGGTGTAATTGAAAAACGAAGCAAGATACGTATTTAAATTTTAATCTAGAGAGAATTAGTGGTTGGTGCAAACTAAAAGAAGCGGTTTTAAATATATCCCTTGTTAGTTGATTATTTGAAATAAGAGTAAAATAATTCGTAGATGGCGTTAACATATTTTTAAGATGAATAATAATTCATAAATTAAGGTGGTACCACGGTAAAACGTCCTTATGTTTATGAATTTTTTTATTAGGAAGGTGATAAAAATGAAAAATTTTAAAGAACTTGATAAGCGTCCTTATGAAATGGTGGAAAAAGATATTTTAGAATCATGGGGTGGCATTAATAAAATTACCGAAAGACAAGTTCTAAATCGGCAAAATAGTAAATCATTCGTTTTTTATGATGGACCGGCTTTTGCTAATGGATTTCCTGGCCTTCATCATATGGTTTCTAAAAATTTAAAAGATTGTATTTGTAAATACAAAGTTATGAAAGGCTTTAAAGTAATTAGAAAAGTGGGCTGGGATACGCATGGACTTCCAATTGAAAACCATGTAGAGAAAAAATTAGGTATTTCCTCTAAAAAGGAAATTGAAGCTTTGGGAATTGATAAGTTTAATGCTGAATGTCGGAAAAGTGTTCGGGAAAATGAAAGTGCTTTTACCGATTTAACTAGCAAAATGGGGCAATTTATTAATGTGGAAGAACCATATTTAACTTATAAAAATGATTATATTGAAACAGAATGGTGGATTTTAAAGAAATTTTATGAAGAAAATCTATTTTATGAAGGAACTCGAGTTGTACCATACTGTCCTCATTGTGGTACTGGTCTTGCTTCTCACGAAGTAGCTCAAGAATATGTTAATGAACAAGCTATAACAGTATATGTTCCTTTTAAGAAAAAAGATGAAGATGTTTATTTTCTTGTTTGGACAACTACGCCTTGGACTTTAATCGCCAATGTCGCATTATGTGTAAATCCTAATGAGGATTATTCGTTAGTTTTATCTAAAGGAAATAAATTTATTTTAGCAACCGCTCTTATAAATACAGTTCTTGGTGACGATGTCGAAATATTAGATACCTTTAAAGGTAAATCTTTAGAATATACCGAATATGAGCAATTAATACCAGAAATAAAAGTAGATAAAAAAGCATTCTTTGTAACTTGTGATGAATATGTTACTATGTCAGATGGTACAGGAATAGTCCATCTTGCTCCCGCTTTTGGTGAAGATGATGCCAATGTAGGAAGAAATTATGATTTACCAACTATTAATCCAGTAGGTAAAGATGGCTGTTATACAGAAGGCTTATGGCAAGGAAAATTTGTCTTTGATGTTAATGAAGAAGTCGTTGATTATTTAAAAGAAAATAATAAATTATTTAGAAGACAAAAAATTATGCATGATTATCCTCATTGTTGGCGTTGTCATACTCCTTTAATTTATTACTCAATGCCTAGTTATTATATCAAAGTATCGGCATTTAGAGATAAAATGGTTGAAGCTAATAAAACGGTTAATTGGTATCCTGCTTATGTTGGAGAAAAAAGATTTGCTAATTGGATAGCTAATGCCAAAGATTGGAATGTGTCAAGAAGTCGTTACTGGGGTAGTCCAATTCCTTATTTTAAATGTGAATGTGGTTATAATCACATGGTTGGCTCAATTGCAGAATTAAAAGAAATGTCTACTAAACCTTTAGGTGATGATTTAGATTTACATAAACCATATATTGATAATGTTTATTTAAAATGTCCTAAATGTGGTAAAGAAATGAAGAGAATACCTGATGTGTTAGATTGTTGGTTTGATTCTGGTTCGATGCCATTTGCTCAATATCATTATCCTTTTGAAAATCAAGAATTTTGGGAAACACAATTTCCAGCTGATTTTATTTGTGAAGGAATAGATCAAACTAGAGGATGGTTTTATACTTTAATGGTTATATCAGTTTTTCTAAAAGGAGTTAGTCCCTATAAAAATGTTTTAGTAAATGATTTACTTTTAGATGCTGAAGGCAAAAAAATGAGTAAAAGTAGAGGCAATATAGTGGAACCATTTACTACTATAAAGGAATATGGAGCAGATACGGTTAGATTTTATTTGCCATATGTTTCTCCTGTATGGACACCTTTAAAGTTTGATATTGAAGGCTTAAAAGAAGTGTATTCTAAATTCTTTAATCCTTTAAAAAATTCTTACAACTTCTTCTGTATGTATGCTAATGTTGATCAAATTGATACTGATGATTGTCAAATTCCAATTAAAGATAGAGAAGAAATTGATAAATGGTTATTATCTAAATATAATACTTTAATCAAAAATGTGACTAATTCTTTTGAAGAATATGATTTAAATAAAGTAGTAAAATATTTAACCGGATTTGTTTCTGACGATTTATCTAATTGGTATATAAGAAGATGTCGTAATCGTTTTTGGGGCAGTACTTTAGATAATTCTAAAAAATCAGTTTACATTACTACTTATGAAGTGTTAGTGGGTCTTTCTAAATTAATTGCTCCTATTACCCCATTTTTAAGTGAGGAAATGTATCGTAATTTAACTAATGAAGAATCCGTACATTTTACTGACTATCCTGTATACGATGAAAAATTAATAAATTTAAAATTAGAAGAAAAAATGGATTATGTTCGTAATTTAATTTCTCTTGGTCGTAATGTGAGAGAAGATGCCAAAATCAAAGTGCGGACCCCATTAAAGGAAGCTATAATAGATAGTAAAATATACGAAAAAATCAGTGATTTAGTTCCTTTAATAAAAGAAGAATTGAATGTTAAAGATATTTTAAGTGAAGCTGATTTAACTAAATATATGAACTTAACATTGAAGCCAAATTATAAGAATGTTGGAAAAGTTTTTGGCGCTAAAATTAAAGCATATGAAGAATTTTTACAAACATGTGATATTAGTGACTTGAATACAGAATCTATAAAATTTGAAGATATTACCATAACTAAAGATATGTTTGAAGTCAAAATTAATTCCAAAGAAGGATTTAATGTTGGTGTTTTAGATAGTTTATTTATAATTCTAAATGTTAATTTGACTGATGATTTAATAATGGAAGGTCATGCGCGGGAGTTTGTTTCTAAAATTCAAAATATGCGTAAAGCTCAAAATTTTGATGTTAGTGATAGGATAAATATTTATTATAGTAATGATGATTTTAATGATGTGCTAACAAAATTTTCTGATTACATTAAAAATGAAACATTGGCTATTAATATTATTAAAAAAGATTTAGCTGCAGAAGAAATAAATGTTAATGGTATAAAAATAATGGTTCAAATTGAGAAATGTTAGAAAGCATAAAAAATGCTTTCTTTTTTGTTAAAGAAAATAGAGATTAAAAAATTAAAGGAGAAAACTAATTTTTAAACATTATTGAGTTTAAAAAGCAAAAAAGATAGTAGTGATTTTAAGCATTTTATTTTATAATATTAATTAGGTGAATAATATGCAAAAAATAAGAGTTGTTTATATGGGAACTCCCGAATTTTCTTTAAAGCCTTTAGAGGTCCTATTAAAAAATACAGAAGTTGTTTTAGTAGTAAGCAAAAAAGATGCGGAGGTAGGACGCAAAAAGATATTAACACCGTCTCCTGTAAAAGAAATGGCTCTTAAAAATAATATTCCTGTTTTTACCCCAGAATCTATAAAAAAAGATTACCAAAAAATAATAGATGCTAAACCGGATTTAATTATAACCTGTGCTTATGGCAAAATAATTCCCAAAGAGCTTATTAGTTATCCACGGTTTGGCTGCATAAATATTCATGCATCTATATTACCTAAATATAGAGGGGCAGCTCCAATTCAGTGGGCTCTTATTAATGGGGAAAAAGAAACTGGAGTTACTTTAATGTACATGGACGAAAATTTAGATACTGGTGATATTATAGATGTGGCCAAAATAAAAATAGATGATAGCGATGATGTGGGAACATTACATGATAAATTAAGTGAACTTGGAAGTAATTTACTTTTAAAAAATTTAGATAATATTATTACAGGACATATTACAAGAACAAAGCAAAATGAAGAAGAGGCTAGTTATGCTCCTATGATAGAAAGAGAAATGGAAGATTTAGATTTTCATGATAGTGTTTTAAATTTATATAACAAAATAAGAGCATTTAGCCCTTGGCCTCTTACTCGGACTAAAATAAATGGCGAAGAAATAAAAATTGTTAAGGCTCATTACAAAGTTTGTGAGAGTGAAATTGGAAAAATAACTATTAATAAAAATACATTAGGCATCGGGGCAAAAGATGGTATAATATATCTTGATGTTATTAAACCAATCGGCAAAAATACAATGGATATTAAAAGTTATTTAAATGGTAAAAGGAGTATTTAAGATGAAGGATAATGATAAAACCGTCCCAATCATAAAATTAAGCTTATGGTTAATATTTATTATTGTTTTAATAATTATAGTAAAATTTGGAGGAAAAAAAGATATTAACAATGATGTTAATACTATTCCTGAAACTAATAATACTATTGAAAAAATATCTTTTGAAGAAAAATTAGCGAAATTAACAGATAATTATAAATATAGCTATATAATTAATATAGGAGATAAAACTTATACTTTTAATGGTAGTAAAATGAATAATAGGGAAAGTGGATATCGTTTATTTTTAGATGAAAAATTACAATATTTTAAGGAAAACGGTTATACTTATGAAGTAAAAAATGGCGGTTTATTTCAAATAGATACTCTTTATAATGAAATAGATAGTTCTCTATTGGATATAACTAATATTAAAAATTTAATTAATAATCAAGAATATAAAATTGAAGATGATAAATATATATATACATTAGATAATAGAGAAATTATAATTAGTACTAATGACAATGATATTACCAATATCGAAATAAAAATAGGAGAAAACATTTATAATTTAAATTATAGTGATATTGGTAAGATAACAGATATAGCTTATTGAGGTGAATTTAATTGACTTTAAAATTAATAATTATTAATATTTTAACATTAATTAGAATTATTGGAACTATAATTTTAGTTCCAATTTATAAAAATTGTGGTGGTTTTATAACAGGAATATTAGCTTTAATCTGTTATTTTACTGATAGTTTAGATGGCCTATTAGCTAGAAAATGGCATTGTTCAACATTTTTTGGGGCTCTATTTGATAGTGTAGCTGATAAATTATTTACTATTTTGAATTTTATTGTTTTATATCTTATAACTCCTTATGCTTTAATACCTATAATTTTTGAATTATTAATAATAATAGTGCAATTTTATAAATATAAAAGAAATTTGAATATCCAATCTAATATAGTTGGAAAACTAAAGGTTTGGATTTTGGCTATTTGTGTTATTTTAACCTTTTTAGTGACTGATTTATCTAGTTTTCATTTTCTCCCTAATATAATGGTTAGTGCTATTTCTTCTTTTTCTAAAGATACTTTATATATGATTTTATTATTACCTGCTATTTTAATGGAAGCCTTAACCTTATTAAGTTATTTATTAGAATTATTTAGTCCTCAAAAATTTGTCAAAAAAGCCCAAGAAGGAAAAAAATTAAATATTAGTGAAATAAATGCTAAAAATAAATGGGAAAGTTTTAAGGCTATTTGGTTAAATCCTCATTTTTATGAAGAGCATAAGAATGATTCTTATTTACAAAATTTAATTGATTTTTCCAAAGAAAAAAACAAAGATTAAAGTTTTCCAAGATCTTTGTTTTTATTTATTAAATTTTACTGTTATATACATTTTTGATTCATATAATTCTTGCACACTTCGGATAATAGAATTAGCTTTTTCCGTATTGTGTTCCTTTGAAGCCACCGTAATACTAATTGTATTATCTTTAATTTTTACAAAAGAATTTAAATCAAATTTTTCTTTAATTAATTTTTTCACTTTAGTTTCTTCGGCTTTGGAATTATTTAATTTTTGCATATTTTCATAAGCAACATTTTTTTCCTCTAAAGTACTTCCCGTGTCTAAAAGGATATTTTGATATTCTTCCATAAGGGCTTGCTTTTCCTCGTCATTTTCTATTTCTAAGGCCACTAATACATCAGATTCATTAATCTCAATAACTTCATTGGCATTAGAAGTATCTTCGGCTTTAAGCACACTTGCCACCTCATCATCAATACTAATATAATAAATTCCTAAGATAAGTATTAAAGAAAATAAAGTAATAAACCATAAATTTTGTTTGTTTATCATATAGCTCTCCTTTATCGCTACTTAATATTATGTTTAAAAAGCTAAAAAATACCTTTTAAAAAAAATTTATTATATTTAAAAGGAAATAGTTTTAGTTGAAGCTAATAATAGTAGTGAAGGGAGGAAAGAATGATGAAAGTTAAACCTGTTATACAAAAAGATTTGAAAGATTGTGGTATATGTTGTATGCAATGGTTATTTATTTTTTATAATGGTTATGTGACTCTAGAAAAATTAAGAGAAGATACTTTTACCGATAAAAATGGAACTAATGCTTACCATATTGTAAATGCTTTTAAAAAATGGGGATTTGATTCATTGGGGATTTTGGAGCGCGACATTACAAAAAGTGAATTGGAATTTCCTTTAATAGCTCATTTAACTTTAGAGAATGGTTTAGAACATTTTGTTGTAGTTAAAGAGGTAAAAAACAACATTGTATATTTAATGGATCCAAGTGTTGGAAATAAAAAAATATCTTTAACTATTTTTAATAGTTTATTTACTGGTCATCTTATTTTAGTAAAACCGCGTGGTAAAATTATTAAAATGGACAAAGGTCTTACTATAAATAACTTATTTTTACAAATATTAAATCAGGAAAAGTTTCTAATAATGAAAATAGTTATGAGTAGTATAATTTGGACTATTATCGCTATAATTTGTAGTTATTATTTGAAAGTAGGAAGCAATTTATTAAATGAAAATTATAAATATTTTAAATGGCTCATTTTAATATTTGCAATATTTACTTTATTAAAAATTTTAAGTTTATATATTCGAGAATATTATGAAAATCATTTGGGTAATTTAATTGATGTTTATTTGTATCCAGAGTTTTTACATCATATTTTTTACCTTCCTTCTAATAGTATCAAGACAAGAAGTGTAGGAGAAATAGTAACAAGGATTGATGAATTAGCTAATATAAAAAGCTTGTTTTCCGAAATATTTGTTTCTTATCTTGTAAACTCTTTAATGATACTTATAACTGTAGTTATTTTATTTATAATAAATAAAAACTTGTCTTTTATTTTATTTCTCTTTATTGTTTTATACGTTTTATATGGTTTTTTGGTTAGTAAGAGTTTATATCAAAGAATTTTAGAAAATATTAATTATCAAACCAATTTTAATAGTATGATAGTAGAAGACATTACGATGTTAGATAGTATTAAAAATTTAAATATAAATAACATTATATTAGAAAAAATAGAAAAGTGTTTATCTAAATACTTATTTAATACTTATAATTTTAATAAATATTTCAACCTAACCAATTTAGGTAAAGATTTCTTATTAGAACTTTGTTTCTTTTTGATTAATTCTTGTGGGTTTTGGAATATTTATCAAGGCAATTTATCTATCATTGATTTATTCACATTTAATATTATTCTTGGTTATTGTATTGATCCTGTGCGTAATATTATTAGCTTGTTACCTAAATATAATTTTATTAAAGCAACTTTTACAAAGTTAACCGAATTTATAAATATTGAAGAAGAAAATATTGATGATAAAGGATGTTATTTAGATGGTGATATTGTTTTTGCTAATGTCTACTATTCATATAATAATTATAAAAGCATATTAAAAAATTTGACTTTGCAAATCAAACAGGGAGATCATGTTTTGTTAAATGGACCTTCTGGAGCGGGAAAAAGTACCATTTGTAAACTAATTTATAAGGAATATGTTTCAAATGAAGGGGAGATATATATTGGTAATCAAAACATCAAAGATATAGATATAGGAACAATCAGAAATAATATTTTATATGTATCCCAAAATGAAGAACTTTTTACTGGAACTATCAAAGAAAACATTTTAATTGATAGAGAAGTTGAAGAGCAATTGTTTAATGATATATGTCAAATTTGCTGTATTGAGGAGATTGTAGCTAAAAAAACACTTCGTTTTAATTCTTTGCTTGAACCAAATTCTCAGAACGTTTCAGGTGGCGAAAAACAAAGAATAATTTTAGCCAGAGGCCTTTTAAAGAAAGCCAATATTATTATTTTGGATGAAGCGTTAAGTGAAGTGGATTTTAAATTAGAAAACAAGATCATAAAAAATATAAAAAATTATTTTAATGATAAAACAATAATTTATATTTCTCATAAAAATCAAACTAAAAGTTTTAGCAAAATTATTGACATAGGAGTTCAAAATGGAATACTTCAAAATTAATTATTATAAACTTAGAAATTTAGTTCAAAGGCCATATATTTATCTTTTAGTAATAGGAGTTTCATTTATTGTTTTCTTCATTGTGATTGCCAACTTCTTTTATATTGATAAAAAGATTAAATGTTATGGAATTTATGAAAGTCATTTATTACATATACAAATAGAAAATAGACTCTCTGATAAAATAAAAAAACAAAATACTTTGACTTTCAATGGTACTAAAACAGAGTATACCATTAACTCATATGAAAAATATAGTTTAGATAAAAATATTATCTATCAAGATATATTTTTAGTTTTAGAAAAAGATTTTTATAATAATGAAATAGGAGATGTGGAAATTTATTATGGTAAACAAACTATTTGGCAATTTATTTTAGAGTTATTTAAATAGAGGAGGTAATAATGAAAATTTTAAATAATGAAGAAATGTTAGCAGTAGAAGGTGGCGCAGTTAGTTTAAAATTGATTGCTGGTATTATAGGAGCAGCCGCAGTTTTTGTTATTGGCGTGATTGACGGCATAATTAATCCTAAAAAATGTAATTAAGGAGGTTAAAATGTTAACAAACGAAGAATTATTATTGATTCAAGGTGGAGGGATTTCTTCAACCTTATTAAATTCAGTTTCAAGACTTATAAATACAATTCTTGATTTAGGCAAAACGGTTGGAAGTGCAATCAGAAGAATTGCTGCCAAAAATTATTGTTAATTAATCGTTAATTTACAACATTTTTTACAGATGATTGCTTTTGTTGTTGTCAAATTTAAAGGTAAGTGGTATAATAGGCTCAGTTAAAAGCGAAGGGAGGGCGAATTTGTGACAAAGGTTGTAGTTCAAAATGGCAACATTGATATGGCTTTGAAAAAATTCAAAGTAAAAGTTGCGAGAAGTGGTGTCCCTTCAGAACTAAAAAAGAAAAAATTCCATGTTAAACCAGGAGTTGAAAGAAGAATTAAGAAAGAAGAAGGCATAAAAAATTCTCACAAAAGAAATCATAATTAAGGAGAGATTTTATGTTTGAAAAAATAAATACTGATTTAGTAAATGCCCTTAAGAGTGGCGATAAATTTCAATTATCAGTGCTTCGAATGATAAAAAGTGCTTTGCAATTAGAGGCACTTAATAACAAAAAAGAATTAACCGATGATGTTGTTATAAATGTTTTGAAAAAACAAATTAAACAAAGAAAAGATTCTATAATGGAATACGAAAATTTAGGTAAAATAGAAACTGCTGATAATTTAAGAAAAGAAATAGCTATTATAAATAGTTACTTACCGGAAGAAGCTTCTATGGAAGACATTAAAAGAGTTATTGATGAAGCTTTTCAAGAAATTAATCCTAGTAGTATGAAAGAGATGGGATTAATAATGAAATATGTAAATGAAAAATTAAATAATGCTGATATGACAAAAGTAAGTACAATTGTTAAAGAAAGACTAAGTAAATAGTCTTTTTTTAATTTATGGCAAATATAATTAATTGATGAAAAATTTAAATTTCAGAGACAGTTTTAAAAGCTTTTTATATGATTTAGAAAATTTCATAACTATATATGAAAATCATTTGCATGTTTTTAATTATAAAAAATTAAACAAATTGAGTGATAAAGAAATAATTATTTCTTTAGAAGGGAAAAAAATAATTATTACGGGTAATAATTTAAAAATAAAACAAATGACCAAACAAGAATTATTAATAAATGGCACTATAATGAAAGTTGAGTTTAATTATGAATAGAGAAAAAATCATTTGGATTAAAATAGATGCTCAAAGTTATTATAATTTATTAATCAAATTAAATGATATTGGAGTTACAGTATATGATAATAAAAAAAATAAAAATGATATTTTAATTAAGACTTCCTATTCTGATTATAAAAAAATCAAAAAATATTTAGTTAGTTATAAAACAGAAATTATTGGCAATTCTGGTTTTCGAAAAATATTAGATATAATAAAAAAATATATCTTTTTTTCCGTAGGAGTTATTTTAAGTATAATTTTATTATTTTTAGTAAATAATTTAATTTTTAAAATTGAAATAAAAAGTCCAAATAAAAATGTCCAAAAATTAGTAATGAAAGAATTGGAAAAAAATGGAATTAAAAAATTAACTTTAAAAAAGAAACATTCAGAAATTGAAAAAATTGTTAATAAAATATTAAATGATAACAAAAATACTTTAGAGTGGTTAGAGATAAAGTATAGCGGTTTAGTTTTAATAGTAAATGTCACCGAAAAAACGGTTAAAGAAGAAACAACAAATTATAAAAATTGTAATATTATAGCTAGTACAGATGCTAAAATTACCAGTCTAAATATTTATAGAGGCGTAGCCTTAAAAGAAATAAATGACTATGTTTTAAAAGGTGATATTATTTTATCAGGTACTATTACTCATAACGAAGAAATAAAAAATACGGTTTGTGCTAGTGGCGAAATATATGGAGAAGTTTGGTATACAGTTAATATAACGGTTCCTTTTAAAGAAGTTAAAACTAAATATACTGGTAAAAATCGATATAATTTTAATGTAGTAATTAACGAAAACAAGTTTCCTATTTTTAAAAGCCGAATAAAAAATAAAAAAGAAGAGATTACTAATTTATATAAATTAAATGATTTTGAAATTAATTTAGTAAAGGAAAAAGAATACATTTTAGATACTAATTATTTAACGGAAGAAGAGGCCTATAATAAGGGCCTAAAACTGGCTTTAGAAAAGATAAAATTAACTTTAGACGAAGAGGAAGAAATATTATTAAAAAAAGTTTTGAAAAAAGAGGTAAATGATAGTACAATATACTTAGAGATATTTATAGTAACGAAAGAAAATATTGGTATCTTAGATAAAGTTGAGGAGGTTCCAAATGTCCAATCTAATCCAGAAAGTGTTCAATAATATTTGGCCCATGTTAGTGGTTTTTATAGTAGCAATTGTCTTAATCCGATTTTTTTATTTGCGTAATCATCGTGAAAGATTTTGTTTATATAAAGAATTAAGTTATTTGATTTCTATAATTTATATTTGGCTTTTATTTGAAATCTTAACTATGACGGAGATAAATAGTAGTGGAGGAGTAAATATTATTCCTTTCTCAGAAATAATGCGGTATAAATTTGGTACTCAAATGTTTAATTATAATGTTTTTGGCAATATATTAATTTTTTTACCATTTGGTTATTTAATAGGAGTTTATGTTAATCCGAAAAAAATCTGGCCTATAATTATAACAACTTTAATGACTAGTATTGCCGTAGAATTTGTTCAATTGCAAATTGGTAGATCATTTGATATTGATGATATAATTTTAAATTTAATTGGTGGTGTAGGTGGTTATTTGCTATACATTGGTCTAAGTGCTATTCATCGTCACTTACCTGATATTTTTAAAAGTGAATTATTTTATAATATTATTTCCCTTGTATTAATATTGTTATTTGCCGTATATATATTGGGGTATTGGGGAGTTATATTTAAATGATAGATTATAAAATAACAAATGAATATGGTTATAGTAAAGATTATGGCTATTTAGATGATTTAATTAAACGCACTTTAAAACATGAGAAAGTTAAAAATGCTACATTTAGTATCGTATTTGTTGATAACGAAAAAATCCAATATTTAAATAAAAATTATCGTAATATTGATAGAATTACTGATGTAATTTCATTTGCATTTGAAGATAATGATAAAGTAGTGTATAATAATATGCGATTTTTAGGAGAAATATATATATGTATTCCTAGAATGATTGCTCAAGCTAAAGAATATGGTCATAGTGAAGTAAGAGAACTAGCCTTTTTAACTTGTCATGGCCTTTTACATTTACTTGGTTATGATCATATGAACAAAGAAGAGGAAGAAATAATGTTTGAGTTGCAGGAGAAGATGTTGAATGAAGATGAAAGAACAAAAAAAGAGTAATAGTTTAATTAAAAATTTTTTAAATAAATGCAAATATTCAATGCAAGGATTATCTTATTGTTTTAAAAATGAATCGAGCTTTATTCTTGTAGCGATTATGGGATGTATTATTATTATTTTAGGGGTAATATTTGATATTGACTTTTTAGAATGGGTTATATCATTTGGCAGTTTAGCGTTAATTAGTATTGTTGAATTAATAAATACCGCGATTGAAGCTACAGTGGATATGGTTACTCAAGAATATAATGAATATGCTAAAATTGCTAAGGATTGTGGCTCAGCCGCAACAGGAATTATGTCCGTTTTAGCCACTATAGTAAATCTTATTATTTTTGTTCCCTATTTTATTGAATTATTTATCAAAGTATTTTAAGGTGATTATATGAAGAGTGGTTTTGTAAGTATAGTTGGTCGGCCTAATGTTGGCAAAAGTACCCTTTTAAATAGTATTATCAATCATAAAGTGGCCATTACATCTAATGTGGCCGGAACAACCCGAAATTTAATTGAAGGGATATATAATGAAGAAGATTATCAAATAATATTTGTAGATACCCCGGGAATATCTAAGCCTTTAAATAAATTAGGAAAAGTTTTAAATAAACAAGCTTATGCTTTGACAAAAGATGTTGATTTGATTTTATTAGTAGTTGATATTGAATCCGGAATTGGTAAAGGTGATAAATATCTAATGGATAACTTATTAGATAGTAGTATTCCGGTTATTTTAGTAATAAATAAAATAGATAAGGTTTCTAATGAAACTCTAATTTTAGCAATTAATGAATATAAAGATTATTCTTTTGCTGAAATAGTACCAGTCTCTGCCAAAGAAGATGATAACGTATCTCATTTAATTACAGTTATAAAAAAATATTTAAAAGATACAGTTAAATATTATGGTAATGAAACCATCACCACTAGTACATTATCTTTTAGAGCAGGAGAACTAGTAAGAGAGAAGCTATTACAAAATACGATGGAAGAAATTCCTCATTCCATTACTTGTCATTGCACCAAGATTGAAGAAAAAAAAGATTTAGTTAGTATTTATGTTGATATAATTGTAGATAAACCTAATATTAAAAAAATTATTATTGGTTCTGGTGGGGAAATGTTAAAAAAAATCGGCATTTTAGCTCGCAAAGATTTAGAAGACCTAGTCAACAAAAAAGTTTATTTGGAATTATATGTTAAAGTTATTGAAAATTGGAAAGATAAGGAAAGATATTTAAAAGAACTAGGATTTTTTGATTATGAATAAAAATTTTAAAACCTTCTCAATATAGTATTAGGAAGGTGAAATAAATGAATAAAAAAGAAGCCTGGGAAAAATTTAAAAATAGTGGAAAAGTAGAAGATTATTTAAATTATAAAAAATGTAAGTAGTAATTGGGTGATGAAGTGACAACTAATGCAATTATAAAAGTAGAAGGAATAATAATGCAAGAAACTCCTTATGGAGATACTTCTAAAATTATTAATGTTTTTACAAAAGAATATGGCATAATAGGAATTATGGCTAAAGGAGCAATGAATATTAAATCACATTTAAGAAGTACTACCATGAAACTTACTTATGGAATATTCAATATTTATTATAAAAAAGGCAAATTATCGCCTTTAGTATCAGTGGATATTTTAAATCCCTTAAAAAAAATAAAAAGTGATATTACCTTAATTAGTTATGCTACTTATTTAATTGATTTAGTTAGCCAAATATTAAAACAATCGCCGAATGCGGAAATTTATAATGATTTTATCTATTCTTTATTAAAAATAGAAGAAGGATTAAATCCTATGGTTATTACTAATATTTTAGAGGTTAAACTACTAGATTATTTAGGGGTAGGATTAAATCTTACTAGTTGTATTGTTTGTGGTAATAAAAAAGATATTGTAACTCTTACTAGCGAAAAAGGTGGTCTCATTTGTAAAAATTGTTATCAAGGGGAAAGAATTATGCCAATAAGCGTAATTAAGGTTATTAATATGTATTATTTAGTTGATATTAAAAGCATATCTAAATTAGCAATTAAAGATAATATTATCCACGAAATAAATAATTTCTTAATTAATTATTATGATGACTATACGGGATTATATCTAAAAAGTAAAGATTTTTTAAAAACAATCGCTAAACTCTAGAAATAGAGTTTTTTCTTGCAATAAAACGATTATTGCTATAATATATTAGCGGAAAAAAGGAGAAAAATAATGAAAAAAGAATTAATAGTATCTTTATTAAATAAATTGCAAGGTTATAATTTTTCACCTATTACATTAAAAAAATTAATGCAAAGAAGTAGTGAAGTATTAATTAAAATAAATAATTTAGATGAGCCTCTTATAGAAGAAGGAATTGCAATTGCCACTTCTCCATATAAAACTACCGAGGAAATAATTACTGCTTTAAATATTTATCAAAATAGTGATCCTATGCAAAGGGACTACGTAGTTATGATTTTATTAAATAAAGAAGCAATTAAGAAAGGAATAGCTTTAGAAGGAGCTGAGATAATTAGTACTGTAAAAGATAGTTTTAATGGTAGTCATATTAGTCGTATTTTAACTAATGTAAATATATTAAAATCTGGAATTGGTTTAATGGTGGCAAATATCTTAAAAGATACTAAACAAAGTGTTAATTCTAGTTATATATGTGAATTTTTAACAAAAGTTTTTGAGACTAATGAAAATAATATTGATTTAAATTTTATTCTGTCATTTGTTCAAATTTTAAAAGCATCTCCTCAAGAATTTAATGTTAGATGTATATTAAGGTATTATGAAAAAGGGCCAATAATGGATTATGATGCCACATTAGAAATGGCCAAAGCGATAAATGGTATAGAAGATTTTATAGATTTAAGAAGCACGTATCTTTTGTTAGGAGAAAATTTAGAAGTAGCGTTTAAATTAATTGGAATTATTGCAGGAAGAAAAGAAGATTTAATAGCTTTAAAACAAGTCTTAATTTCTGAAGATGAAAAAGAAAGAATGTATGAATATTTAAAAAGTGTAGTTTTAAAAAATTTAAATTTGTATAAAACTTTTAATAATCTTTCTAAAATTATATTAGGTAGAGAAATAATTATCGAAGCAAAATTTATTAGATATATTACTCCTATTAATCCTGATGTTGCAAACTTAATAAAAGCATCTATTAATATGCCTGATGAGCTCCAATTAACTCTTAAAAATCCTTTTGATAATCAAGGTAATTAAAAAAGGTTTATATGAAAAAAGAAATAATTTTGTCTTTGTTAAAAAAGATGCAAAAATTACATATTAATGTTGACGATGTCGAGATTTTGCTAACTAAGGAAGAATTATTATTAAGAGAATTAAATAACATGGAAGAGTCCCTAATAGAAGATAGTGTTAAAATAATCTTAGCCCCTTATGATAATATTAATACTATTTTAGAAGCTTTGCGAATATTAAAGCAATCCACAACTAATAGATGTTATATAAGGTGCGTCTTGCAAGATGAAAATATTATAAAAATGGGACTAGCATTAGAAGGGGCTTATCTAATAAGATCATCTAAGCAAACTTTTAATGCGCGATTTGTTACTGAAGCTTTACAAAACAAATCGTTTTTGCAGGCGGGAATTGCTTTAAAGTATGCTAAATTAATTAATGAAACTATTAATATATCTAATGCTTATTACCTTTTAAAATATTTGTTATTTAAAGAAGTTAATACTATCAATATGGAAGGAGTTAAAATACTTAGTCAAGCTTCAGAAGAATTTCAAGCAAAATATATTTATTATTTTTTAATTGATGAAAAAATGAATAAAGCTGCTTTAGCTATTTCTGGGGCTAAAATAATTAGTCGGTCTCAAAATGAATTTAATGCCTTTTTTATCAAAAATATTTTAAATAATGAAAATTTAATAAAAGCGGGAATTGCTTTAGATGCGGCTCAAATTATAGCAAAATCTTTGAATCCATATAATGCAGAGTGCGGGTATGATATTTTAAGAAATAATATGGCTATCACCAGTGGTATTGCTTTGGAAGGGGTTAAAATTGTTAATAATTGTTTAAATCCAAATGCAGCTCGCTGTGTTGTTAAACTTTTTAAAATGCTTTCCATTATTAATCCGATGGAGGTATTAAAGACGGCTAGAATGTTTGAATTTCACCAAGTAAATTATAATTATGTATATTTATTGTCTCAAGAGTCTCTTTTATCTTTTAATATGATAAAAATATTAATGGGATCAAAAAAGGATTTAGATAATTTAAAAAGCGAATTAAATTCTAGCGAAAAGAGGACAGAAATATATTTATATTTAAGAAATTTAGTTTTAGAAAATCCTCACTTTATTTTAACTGCTAATATCTTAGCCAAATCTTTGTTGAATGAAGAAATAAGATTAGATCAAGAATCAAAAGCAAGTAGGAAAACTAATAGTGATGCAATATCTGATATAATAAAAGTAGTTGAAAATATGCCGGATCAAAATATTTCTTCTTGTGATATAGCTTTAAAATTAATCCGAGAAAACAGAAAATCAGATAATACGGAAAAATGATTAACTTTTCTTTAATTTTTGATTGTAGTAATTTTTAATTTATTTTATACTAAAATTAGAGGGGACTAAATGTTTACTAATAAAAAAATATGATATAATACTGGCTAAGATAAGGAGATAAATAATGAAAAAAGAGTTAATGTTATCATTACTATATAAACTTAATGGTCTTCATATTCCTCCCACTAAATTAAAAAAATTATTACAAAAAAGTTATAGAATATTAATTAAAATAAAAAATTTAGATGAATCTCTTATAAGAGATGGAATTGAAATTGCTATTTCTCCATATAAAACAGTAGATGAAATATGCGAAGCTTTAAACATTTTCCAAAATAGTAATTCTATGCAAAGAGACTATGTAGTTAATATTTTATTAAACAAAAAAGCGATTAGGGAAAATATAGCATTAGAAGGAGCAAAAATAATAAATACTATAGATTTAGAGGCAAATGCCATAGCAGCATGTGAAATATTAACTGATGTTAATGCAATAAATTATGGTGTTGCTTTAGAGGGGGCTAAAATAGTTAGTACTGTAAAAGGTAGTTTTAATGGTTATAAAATTAGTAACATTTTAATAAATGAAAATATTTTAAAATCAGGTATAAGTTTATTATTGGCTAATATCTTAAAAGATACTAAACAAGAATTTAATTCTGAATATATTAGTATATTTTTAATAAGTGTTTTTTTGCATAACGAAAATAGGGTTGATTTAAATTTTATTCTGTCATTTGTTCAAATTTTAAAAGAATCTCCTCAAGAATTTAATGCCAAATGTATTTTAAGGTATTATGAAAAAGGACCAATAGTGGATTATGATGCCGCATTAGAAATGGCCAAAGCAATAAATGGTATAGAAGATATTATAGATTTAAGAAGCACGTATCTTTTGTTAGGAGAAAATTTAGAAGTAGCGTTTAAATTAGTTAAAATTATTGCGGGAAGTAAAGAAGATTTATTAGCATTAAAACAAGTCTTAACTTCTGAAGATGAAAAAGAAAGAATGTATGAATATTTAAAGAGTTTAGTTTTAAAAAATTTAAGTTTGTATAAAACTTTTAATAATCTTTCTAAAATGATATTAGGTAGAGAATTAAAACTAGAAATATATTTAGAAAATAATCAATGTATTTCTTTCAATCCTCATTTTAATGATTTAATAGAAGGAATAATCAATAAAAAAGAAAATAATAAAGATCAGTTTGTTACTGATTTAATAAAAGTAGTAGAAAATATGCCAAATGAAGAAATAAATACTCGAAAAATAATTCCAAACTTAACACTTAAAAAAAATTCTAAAGAACAAAAATAATTATGTTTAAAAAGATGCTGAAGGTAATTGTAGGTTAAAATGTAAATAATGTTTTTTGGTTGAAATAAAAAATAATTTATTTTATACTTTAATTAGGGTGATGTTATGGCTGATATGGTGTATAAGTATAGTGCAATGAATGGTGGTAAAACAATTAATATTTTACAAACTATTTATAGCTATGAAGAAAATAATTTTAAAGTAGTATTAATAAAATCTACTAAAGATACTAAAGGTAAAGATAATATTTTATCTTTAAATGGAATGAGTAGAAAAGCAGACATTTGTTTAAAAGAAGATGAAACATTATTCCAAGAAAAATATTATCAAATCTATTATACTGCCAAAGCTATTTTAGTTGATGAAGTAGAGTTATTGAATGCTAAACAAATAAAAGAATTATGGATGATTGCTCATTTAATAAATGTTCCGGTTATTTGTTATGGTTTAAGAAGTAATTTTAAAGGTAATATTTTTAGTGATGGTATTTCCCAAATATTTGCAATGGCTGATCATGTTGAAGAAATTGGTAGTAGTAGTTTATGTAGATGTGGTAAAAAAGCTATATTTAATGCGCGAAAAGAAAATGATAAATTTACTGATGTTGGACCAGATTTGGTTATAGATGATGGAACAAAAGAAGAATATGAATATGTTCCACTATGCTCAGATTGTTATTTAAAATATATAAAAATCAATAGTAATGAAGCGAAGAAATTAACAGAATTGGTTGATAAAATAAAATAGTTAATATATAATGATATTGATACAAGTGATGACGGTGTGGAAAACCCGAGCTATATAATATGAGAGATTCTTCTAGAATAAAATAAGGTGGAACCACGGAATAATTTCGTCCTTATATTTACTAGAAGTTTTTTATTTAAAGGAGAAATATATGGAAAAAGTTACAATGGAAGAATTAGTAAATTATGCAAAACAATATGGATTTGTTTTTCAAGGAAGTGAAATATATGGAGGGCTTGCCAATGCTTGGGATTATGGTCCTTTAGGTGTTTTATTAAAGCAAAATATTAAAAATTTATGGTGGAAGAAATTTATTCAAGAATGCCCTTATAATTATGGCTTAGATTCTGCCATTTTAATGAATCCTAAAGTTTGGATAGCCTCAGGTCACGTTGCTTCATTTTCTGACCCCCTTATCGATTGTAAACAATGTAAAAGTCGTTATCGGGCTGATAAATTAATTGAAGATTTTACCAAAGGAAAAATTACCGGCGATGGTTTAAGTGAAGAAGAACTAATTAAATTAATTAAAGAAAAAGGAATTGGTTGTCCTAAATGTGGTAGTAAAGAATTTACTGATATTCGAAAGTTTAATTTGTTATTTGAAACTAGTCAGGGAGTTACGGAAGATGCTAAAAGTAAATTATATTTAAGAGGGGAAACTGCTCAAGGTATATTTGTTAATTTTAAAAATATTGAAAGAAGTATGAGAGCTAAAGTTCCTTTTGGAGTAGGACAATATGGCAAAAGCTTTCGAAATGAAATTACTCCCGGAAACTTTATTTTTAGAACTAGGGAATTTGAACAAATGGAGTTAGAATTTTTTTGCAAACCTAATACTGATTTAGAATGGTTTGGATTTTGGAAAAATTATTGTTGGGATTTTTTAAAATTATTAGGTTTAAAAGAAGAGAATTTAAGATTTAGAGATCATGCTAAAGAAGAATTAACTTTTTATAGTAAGGCAACTACGGATATAGAATATAATTATTCTTTTGGTTGGGGAGAGCTATGGGGAATAGCTGATCGAACTTCTTATGATTTAGCGGTTCATATGAAACATTCCGGCGAAGATTTGCGTTATTTAGATCCCGAGACCAATGAAAAATATTTGCCTTATGTAATTGAACCGGCGGTAGGTGTCGATCGAATTTTTTTGAGTATTTTAACTGATGCTTATCAAAAGGAAGTAGTTGATGATGAGGAAAGATTAGTTTTAAAAATTAAACCTGCTTTAGCACCGATAAAAGCCACTATTTTACCATTGGTTAAAAAGTTTCATGCGGAAAAAGCTAACGATATATACAATATGTTGAGCAAATATTTTAGTTGCACTTATGATGAAGCCGGAAGCATTGGCAAAAGATATCGCAGATGTGATGCTATCGGAACTCCTTTTGCCATAACAGTTGATGACAATAGTCTAAATAATAATACGGTAACAATTAGAGATAGAGATACAATGAAACAAGTAACTATTAATATAGAAGAGATAAAAGATTACATTGAAAGTAAAATAGTCTTGTAAAAATAATATTTATTTGATAGAATAAAATAGTAATCTAGATAGTATGGAGGATAAGTATGGCACTCGGTAAATTAAAAGATTTATTTAAAAATGATGAAGATAGTGAAGTAATTGGTACAGAAGATGAATATTATGCAGTTTCTGAAGCAGAAGCTTTGAAAGAAGCCGATAAAGTAGGTAATAAAATGATTTTATTAGAACCTCGTTCTTTTTCTGAAGCACAGGCTATTGCGGATCATTTAAAATCTCGAAACAGTGTTGTTGTTAATTTAAAGAGAGTTACTTCTAGTCAAGCTAAAAGAATAATTGATTTTCTAAGTGGATGTATTTATGCTATAAGTGGAAATATGCAAAAAATAGGTGTGGGAATTTATTTATGCACCCCTAAAAATGTTAATGTACAAGGTAAGATTACTGATGATAATGATAAAGCCAAAAGTGGAGCTGAAGACGAATTAGAGTGGTAATAAGAAACGGTTGTGAGTGAATTGAGAAAATTTAATAATAGTTTTCCGGGTTATAATAAAAATGAAGTAAATTCTTTTGTTAAAAATGTAACAACTGAATATGAAAGTATGCTAAATAATTTAAAAGCTCGCGATCAAGAAATTGCTAATTTAAAAAAAGAATTGGACCATTATAAAAATTTAGAACGAACATTAAATAGAGCCTTAGTTATTGCAGAAGAATCTTCTCAAAATATAAAAAAATCTGCTATAGAAGAATCTAAACTTATCGTTGAAGATGCTAAAAAGAATGCTTCAAGAATAATAAATAATGCTTTACTCAAGGTAGATAAAGTAGAAGAAGCTGCTAATAATTTAAGAAGGCAAGTAGCCCAATATAAAAGAAGATATAAGAATATTTTGGAAGAACAACTTGATGAAGTTGAAAAATTAGATTTAGATAATTAGTGTAGATTAAACTACGCTTTTTCTTTACTAAATTTCTAAATAATAGTATACTTGATTATAGAATATAATGTTAAGGAGGTATAATGAAAACTAGAGTAATAAGTGCCGTTGTAGCGTTATTAATTGTTATTCCCTTAATTTATTTTGGTGGTTCAATTTTTGCTTTTGGCGTAGGAGTTATAAGCTTACTTGCTTATAAAGAGCTTTTGGACTTAAAAAAATTCCACAATGAAATTCCTAATTTTGTTAAAATATTAGGTATGCTATCACTATTATATTTAATTTTAGGTAATTATGAAAAAGCCACCTTATCTGGAGCATTAAGTTATTCTAAATTATTAATTCCATTAATATTTCTATTATTGCCTGTAATATTTTATAAAAAGGAAAAATATCAGGCCAAAGATGCTTTCAATTTGATTGGTTTCATTTATTTAATTGGTTTGGTTTTTAATCTTTTAATAATTATAAGAAATATGGATATTAACCTTTTAATTTATTTAATAAGCATTACTATATTAACTGATACTTTTGCATATTTAATAGGAAGATTAATTGGAAAACATAAAATATGTCCTTCTATAAGTCCTAATAAATCTTGGGAAGGAGCTATTGGCGGTCTAATTGGGGGAGCTACAATATCAGTTATTTTATATGCTGCTTTACTAGGCGAGATCAATTTAAAAATAATTTTAATTACCATTATTCTATCTGTTGTTAGTCAAATGGGTGATTTTGTTTTCAGTAAGATTAAAAGAGAAAATGATATTAAAGATTTTTCTAATATTATGCCAGGGCATGGTGGTATTTTAGATCGTATTGACAGTTTAACTTTTGTGTTAATGACATATGTTATTTTAATAAGTATCTAAGAGGAGGATTTATATGTGGGTGTTAACATTATTGTTGTTTATATTTATTTTAGGAATAATTGTTTTAGTGCATGAATTGGGTCATTTCTTATGGGCAAAAAAATTTGGTGTATATATTTATGAATTTTCTATAGGAATGGGTCCTGTAATATATTCCCATAAAAGAAAAAAAGATGGTATAACATACAATATTAGAGCCTTACCAATTGGTGGTTTTGTTTCCATGGCTGGTGAAGTTTATGAAGATGATAAGAGTGTCCCTAAAGAAAAATGTCTATGTAATAAACCTATTTGGCAAAGAATAATTGTAATGGCTGCCGGAGTTATAAATAACTTTATCATGGCTATCGTCTTGTTATTTGTTATAGCTTTATTTTGGGGAAGCAAATCTTTACAACCGAAAATAGAATCAGTTTTAGAAGGTTATCCAATGGCAGAAGCTGGTATTGTAAAAGGCGATGTTATTGTAGCAATTAATAATAATAAAATCAGCACATGGGATGAAGCACAAATTTTATTATATTATAAAAATAAGAATACTTATTATGAGTTTGCCATTAAACATGAAAACGGCGAAATAGAAAATTATAAAATTACTCCTAAAACGGAAGTAGCTGAAGATGGAACTGAAACCAAAGTTTTTGGCGTAAATATTAACCAAGCCAAAACTTATGGATTATTTAATAAAATTAGGTATGCTTTTGAACAATTCTGGGCTACAGTTTCTTCAATGTGGTTAACAATTGCTGGACTTGTAACCGGAAAGATATCTCTTGATGCTTTATCGGGTCCTGTAGGAATTTATTCAGTTGTTGGTCAAAGTGTTAATTATGGAATTTATTATGTTATATATTTAATTGCTTATTTATCTATTAATGTTGGCGTTATTAATATTATTCCATTCCCAGCTTTTGATGGGGGTCGTATATTATTCTTAGTAATAGAAAAAATAAAAGGAAGTCCAGTAAATCAAAAATTTGAAAACTTATGTCATACGATTGGTTTCTTCTTATTAATGTTATTAATTTTATTTGTAACAATTAATGATGTAATAAAATTATTTTAGTAGGCAAATGCCTACTTTTATTTTGTCCTTTTAATGTGTTATAATAAAGTTGTTCTTGTAGCTCAGTTGGATAGAGCGTACGCCTCCGACGCGTAAGGCCAAGGGTTCGATTCCCTTCAAGAACACCATTATGATGTTAAACTCGGGCAATGCGAGTAAAATATAAAGCGACTTATAAAAAAGGCGCTTTTAATTAATAAATATTAAAATATAAGAAAGGGAGAATGTTTATGAATGAATTACAAGAATTTTTAGAAAAATCTTTTTTAAATACGCATTCTCCTGGCTACGTTATTGAAACGTTTTCTAATGGCAGCAATTTAGAATTTATCTTAGGTAATAAAAGTATTAGGCCTAGAAAAATGCCAACATCCAAAAACACATTATATGATATAGCTTCTTTAACAAAAATGTTTACAGCAGTATTAATATACAAAGCATATGAGGAAAGCCTTTTGGATTTAAATCAAAGTATTTTTTCGATAAATGATAAATTTATATATTTAAAAGATGTAACAATTTTAGATTTATTATGTCATAATCAAGAATTATATACTAAAGGATATTTAGGAGAAGCTAAAACTGTCCAAGAATTCAATAATATATTATATTCAGCTTATGTTTTAAAAGATATACCAACTTATGTTGATGTGGACTATATTATTTTATCTAATATATTAGAACAAATATATAAAAGTTCTTTTGAAGAATTAATTAAGCAAAAAATCTTAGAACCCTTACATTTAAAAAATACAACTTTTAAACCCAATCCTAAAAATAGTGCTTCTAGCAATTTTGAAGCCATAAACGAAGAAATAATAACTGATTTACCATTGGGGGTAGTGCATGACAAAAAGGCAAGAAAAGCGCAAGAACTTGGAATATATACGGGTCATGCTGGACTATTTTCGACTGGTGAAGACATGATGAAATTTTTACTTTCTTTTTTTGATTATTCTTTATTAAAGCAAGAAACCATTAATCTAATGTTGCAACACCACGATATTAATAATTATAATTTAAAAATTTTAAAAAGTTATATAGATAAAGATTTAGAAGTAAACGAACTTTACAAATTAGTAAAAAAATCTCATAATGATTTGTATTTACCTAGTACTTATAATTTTATGGGGTGTCGATATCATAATAATATTTTAGAAATAAATGATGTTCCTTTATGTTTAAGTCAAAATTCGATTACTTTTTCCGGTTATACCGGGCCAATGTTTGTTATGGATTTTGAACAAAAAATAATCGTTTTAATAATGTGTAATGTTTTGCATAATACTCATTTGAATAGAGCGACAAGAAAGAAAAAAACAACTGAAATAATAAATTTTATTTTAAATAATGTGATTATAAATACCCCAAGCGACTTTTAAAAGTCGCTTTTTAAATATTATTATTAACCAAAATAGAATGAATTTTCCATTCTTGACAAATGTTGACAAATAAATATAATAATAGACATAGAAATTTAGGGAGGCGTCTGAATGGCAAAAGAACAATTAAATAAAACCATTGTAACTGATGAAGAAAGAAAAGAAAGATGGATAGATAAATATGTTTATGCATTTGAAAGTGAAGAATATATTTGTTGGCTTCAACATTTTACTGATAAATTTCCTGAGTTTTCTTCTAATGCTTGGCAATATTTTGCCACGCCAATTCAAGTTAGTGATATGAGGAATGTTAAAGATTTAGAATTTTTCCACGAAGGAATTGGTCTTTATGCTTTTAATAATTATATTTATCCAGTATTGCAAGATAACAAATATTTTTTTAGAATATCTTATAATAATGTTGGCTATGAAATAGGACAAAAATTTGTAAATAATGGTCCTCGACAAATATATTGCAAAAGAGTAGAACTTACCGATACAGAAGAGTTTATTCCTTTTGAAGATATAATGACCAATACTCCTCAAGAAAATGTTCCAAATATTGAGGAACAATTAGGCAAATTATCTTCAGTAATATCAGAAACATTAAATAATCAAGTGCCAGCAGAAGCTATTTTAGATATATTTCTAAGTGAAGTATTTCCTACTAAATCATCAGCTTTAAAAAGAACAAGAGAGCAAGGAAAATAACTTGCTTTTTTTAATGACTTAAAATATATAAAATGTTATAATAATTATATAAGAGGTAAACATATGGAATATTTAAACAACTTAAACAAAGAACAAAAAGAAGCTGTAACACATATTAATGGACCTTGTTTAGTAGTAGCTGGAGCTGGTTCGGGCAAAACAAAGGTTTTAACAACTAGAATAGCATATTTAATTGATAATGGTATTTATAGTGGTAATATTTTAGCTATTACTTTTACTAATAAAGCCGCCAAAGAAATGAAAGAAAGAGTTGGTAAAATAGTTAATGATAATTATGCTTTTGTTGGTACATTTCATTCTTTTGGTTTAAGAATTATTAAAGAAAATTATGAATCTCTAGGGCTAACTAAAAGTTTTACCATTTTAGATTCCGAAGATGTTTTAAGTATAATAAAAAAAATAATGAAAGATTTAGGCTATGATATTAAAATTACATCGCCTTCTTATATTCGTAATCGAATTAGCTTTATTAAAAACGAAATGCTAAGTGATGCTGAAATAACGAGATTATTTTTATCTGATCCAGAAAAAATAGCGATGCAAGTCTATTATGAATATCAAAAGGTACTAAAGAAAAATAATGTTGTTGATTTTGATGATTTACTAAAGTTGCCAGTTGATTTATTTATTAAAAACAAAGATATATTAGAACATTATCAAGACAAATATCAATATATTTTAATAGACGAATATCAAGACACCAATGAAGTTCAATATAAGTTAGTAAAATTATTAAGTCAAAAATATCGCAATATTTTTGTTGTCGGAGATCAAAATCAAGCCATTTATGGTTTTAGGCAAGCCAATTATAAAAATATTTTAAATTTCGAAAAAGATTATCCTGATGCTAATGTTATTGTGTTAAACCAAAATTATCGCAGTACAACTAATATATTAAACGCTGCTAATTCTGTTATTAAGAATAACGTAGAAAGAAAAGATGTTAATTTATATAGTGAATTAGGCGAAGGCGTAAAAGTTAAATATTTAAGAGCTAATGATGGCCAACAAGAAGTAAATATTGTTATAAATGAAATAAAAGATTTATTAAATTTAGGGTATAATAAGAGCGATATAGCTATTTTTTATCGTACTAATGCTCAGTCGCGGATTTATGAAGAAGCAATGATTAAAAATAATTTTCCTTATAAAGTAGTAGGTAGTTTTTATTTCTATAAACGTAAAGAGATTAAAGATTTAATAAGTTATTTAAAGTTAATTGCTAATCATGATGATGATATAGCTTTAAAACGTATTATTAATGAGCCTAAAAGAGGCATTGGCACTAAGACTATCGAAAATATTGAATTAGCTGCTAAAGAAGATAATACTTCTATGTATAGTAAAATTAATAAAGGCAAAGAATTAGAATTTAAAAACATTATTGAAGCATTAACGAAAGAATCCGAATCTTTATCATTAACAGAACTGATTGATGAAGTATTAATAAAAACTGGAATTAAAGAAGAAATTACTAAAGAGCAAACTTTAGAAGGGGAATTAAGATTAGAAAATTTAATGGAATTTAGAAGTATTACCGAAAGTTACCAAAATGTAACCGGTAGTGTTAATTTACAGGATTTTTTAGATGAAATTAGTTTAATTTCTGATATTACTGAACATCAAGCCGATGCTGATACCATTACTTTAATGACTTTTCATTCTGCAAAAGGGTTAGAATTTAAAGTAGTTTTTATGGTAGGAATGGAAGAAGGTTTAATGCCTCATTCTAATGCTTATAATGAAGAAAATGGTATTGAGGAAGAAAGAAGACTCTGTTATGTTGGTATAACGAGGGCCAAAGAAAGATTGTATTTGACCAATGCCAAAGTTCGAATGCTTTATGGAAAAGATATGATTAATCCGCCTTCTCGTTTTATTAATGAGATAGCTAATGAATATCTGGAATCAAATATTGCCAAAACAGAAGAGAAAAAGAAAATAAATAAAGAATTATTATATAGCGAAGATAATGAGGATTATCATAGTGGAGATGTTGTAAATCATTTATCATTTGGAAGAGGGGTAGTAGTTGAAGTTGATGAGCGATTTGTCAGTGTGGCATTTAATAAAAGATTTGGTATTAAGAAATTTTTAAAAAATTATAAAGGATTAAAGAAAGGAAAATAAAATGAAAAAAGATTTAACTTTATTAGTTTTGGCTGCTGGAATGGGAAGCCGCTTTGGAGGTTTAAAACAAATAGAACCAGTAGGCCCTAACGGTGAATTTATCATTGATTATTCTATTAATGATGCTATTTATGCTGGTTTTACCAAGGTAGTTTTTGTTATTAAAGAAGAAAATTATGAAGTATTTAAAAATACTATTGGAAAAAGAATTGAAGATAAAATTAAAGTGTTATATGCTTTTCAAAAAAATAGTGATGTACCAGAAGGAATAAAAATACCTTCTGAAAGAATCAAACCTTTAGGAACAGCTCATGCGATATATGTAGCTAGAGATTTAATAAAAGAGAGATTCGCGATGATAAATGCTGATGATTTTTATGGACGAGATGCTTACTTGAAAGCGGCTAGCTTTTTAAATAGTTGTCAAGATCATGAGTATGCTAATATCGCTTATGAAATAGAAAATACTTTGACAGTTAATGGTGCTGTTAAAAGAGGGATAATTTTTGAACAAAATGGTAAAATTGCTAAAATAGTTGAAAGCTCAGTTGAAAAAGTAAATAATGAAATTGTGGCAAGTCCTTTAAATGGTGATAAATCTTTTGTTATTCCGTCTAATCAATTAGTTTCGATGAATTTATTTTGTTTCACGCCGGAATTATTCAATTATTTAATTAAGACTGCTAAAAGTTTTTTTCAAAAAGCTGACCTTTTAAAGGATGAATGGTTAATTCCTGATGTAGCAACTGCTAGTGCTACTTCTTTAGGAGAACAAATAAATGTAATTAGAACAACAAGCCGTCATTATGGTATGACTTATCGGGAAGATTTAGATACTCTAAAAAAGGGCATTTATGCCGAAATAGAAAAAGGCACCTATAAAGACAATTTATGGAGTTAAAAATGAATCCTGAACTAAGAATTAAAGAATTAGTTAAAATATTAAATGAAGCTAATTATAATTATTATGTTCTTGATAATCCTACGATTACTGATCAAGAATACGATAAATATTTACGAGAATTAACGGATTTGGAAAGAAAATATCCAGAATATACGCTTATTGATAGTCCTACTAAACGGGTTGGGGGCGAAGTACTGGACAAATTTTCTAAAGTTAGTCATAAAATTCCTATGTTAAGTTTAGGAAATGTTTTTAATGAAGATGAAGTTAGAGATTTTGATAGTAAAATTAAAAAAGCTGGTTTTGATCCTGAATATGTTTGTGAATTTAAAATAGATGGTTTAAGTGTCTCTTTACAATATGAACAAGGTATTTTAGTAAGAGGAGCAACTAGAGGGGATGGAGTAATAGGCGAAGATATAACTCATAACGTTAAAACTATAAAAGCTATACCCTTAAAATTAAAGAAAAATATTGATATTGAAGTAAGAGGAGAAATTTATATGGATAAAAAAACTCTTACTAAAATAAATAAAGAGAGGGAGATGGAAGGACTTCCTTTATTACAGAATGTCCGTAATGCTGCAGCTGGAAGTGTGAGACAATTAGATTCCAAAGTAGCCGCTAAAAGAAATTTAAATAATTTTATTTATCATCTCCCTAATCCTTTAGATTATGGAATTGATCAACATATTAAAGCCCTTGAATTTATGCAAGAACTAGGTTTTAAAATCAATCCTAATAACAGGCTTGTTCAAAATATTGATGAAGTTATAGCATATATTAATGAAGCTACAGCTAAAAGAGAAAGTCTACCATATGAAATAGATGGAGTTGTTATTAAAGTTAATAATATCAATGAACAGAATGAATTAGGATTCACGGCGAAATACCCTAAGTGGGCTACAGCTTATAAATTTCCCGCTAACGATGTTTATACTAAATTAAAAGACATTATTTTTACCGTGGGAAGAACAGGTCAAATTACCCCTAATGCAGTGTTAGAGCCAGTTTTAGTAATGGGTTCGACTGTAGCTAGAGCAACTTTACATAATGAAGATTTTGTTAATAATTTAGGATTAATGATTGGTGATATCGTGGAAGTGCATAAAGCGGGAGATGTTATACCGGAAGTAAAAGGCGCAATTAAAGAAAGAAGAATAGGAACAGAGAAGCCTTTTGTTATGATTAGTGAGTGTCCAATTTGTCATACTAAATTAATAAAAAAGGAAGGACAAGTTGATTATTATTGTCCTAATGATAAATGTCCAGCCAGAGGGATTGAAGGTTTAATTCATTTTGCTTCTCGTGATGCCATGAATATTGATGGTCTAGGTGATGAAATAATCGAAGATTTTTATAATGAAGGATTTATAACTAGTATTCCTGATTTCTATCATTTAAAAGAACATGAAGAAGAAATACTAAATATTGAAGGTTTTGGCCGAAAAAGTTTTGAAAATATAATTAATGCAGTTGAAAATAGTAAACATAATAGTTTGGAAAAATTATTATTTGGTTTGGGAATACCGGGAGTGGGCAGTAAAACGGCAAAATTACTTGCGGAATATTATGGCAATATTGATAATTTGATGAATGCATCTATTGAAGAATTATTAGATATCAAAGATATTGGTGATATTTTAGCACTCAATATATTTACATATTTTAAAAATAATCGAAATTTAATTGATACCTTAAAAATGCTAGATATTAATATGAAATATTTGGGAACATCAAAAAAGATAAGTGATAGTATTACTAACAAGAAATTTGTAATGACGGGAACAATATCATTTATGACGAGGGATGAGATAAAAGCGTTAATTGAAGAATATAATGGTTCATTTAGCGATTCAGTAAGTAAAAAAACTGACGTTGTAATTGTGGGAGAAAATCCTGGCAGTAAATACGAGAAAGCTAAAGAATTAAATATTACTATTTGGAATGAAGAAATGTTTAAAAAAGTGATTGATAAATTAAATAACAATTAATTAGCAGACTAGATAATGTTGAAATCATATTTAAACAAAAGAACCTTAACGGTTCTTTTTTTGACAATAAAAAAACTTAGATATACTAAGTTTATTTCATTTTTTTCGCTTCTCTTGCACTAATTATTACTTTTTTACCATTAATTGTTTTCTTTTGTAAATTAGGTTTTTGTTTCATTTTTGTAGCATTTAAAGCATGGCTTCTTAAATTTCCGGTTAAAGGTTTTTTAGTAGTTATTTTCTTTGCCATTATAATGCCTCCTTTGTCTTTTAAAACTTTATCATATATTAAAAGATATGTCAAATATTTTAGAGTATGTGATATAATGAATTTAAGGAGGATTCCATGTATACACCGCTTAAAGTTACAACAGATTATAGCTTGTTAAAAAGCTTGATTAAAATTAAAGATTTGATTAATTTTTGTGTGCAAAATAACCTTAAGAGTTGTGCTATATGTGATTCTAATTTATTTGGAGCAGTTGAATTTTATAAAACTTGTAAGCAAAATAATATTAAACCTATAATTGGTTTAGAAGTAATTATTAATAATTATCCTCTTTATCTATATGCTGAAAATTATTTGGGATATAAAAATTTGTTAAAAATAAACACAATTGTGAACGAAAGAAACTTGAGTGTAGCTGAACTCCAAAATTTAAGTGATAATATTTTAGGTATAATTCCTTTTAAAAGTTTAGAACTTTATGATGACTTAACATTTATTAAACACTTATTTATTGGTTATCAAAATAGAGAAGAGTTACAAAATAGTTTAATAAAAAGTCAAAATGTTGTATATGTTAATGATATAAAATCTTTTAAATTAGAAGACGCCCAATATTTAAAATATTTAGATATTATGGCTGAAAGACATAATGAATCTTACCTTCATAATTATTTTGATTTTCAAAATTTAACTGATTTTGATATGAAAAATATGGAAAAAGTAGTTAGTTTTTTAAATGTAGAAATGCCGGTAGGAAAAAGATATATTCCTCAATATAAAAAGGAGGAAGATTCTTTTAAATTACTTTATAATTTAAGTGTTAAAGGTTTGCAAAAAAGATTAAATAATAAGATCACTAAAGAATATTTGCAAAGATTAAAATACGAATTAATAGTTATTAAAAAAATGGGCTTTGTTGATTACTTTTTAATTGTTTATGATTATGTTCTCTATGCCAAGAAAAATAATATATTAGTAGGGCCAGGGCGGGGAAGTGCTGCGGGATCTTTGGTTAGTTATGTATTAGGCATAACTGATATTGACCCTCTTCAATATAATTTATTATTTGAAAGATTTTTAAACTATGAACGAGTATCAATGCCAGATATTGATATTGATTTTGATAATACGAGACGTGAAGAAGTTATAAATTATGTTAAAGAGAAATATGGAACTCAAAATGTTGCGGGCGGGATGACGTTTGCAACTCTTAAGACAAGATTAGTATTAAGAGAAATAGGCAAAATATTAAATATAGATGAAAGACTTTTAAATAAATTTTTAAAAATTATTAATAAAGATTTGGATCTAAAAAGTAATTATGAAAATAAAACGGTTCAAGATTATTTAAAAAACTATCCCGAATTAAAAAATTTATATGAAATTTCTTTAAAATTAGAAGGTTTAAAAAGAAATATTAGTACGCATGCTGCAGGAATAGTTATCGGGGATCGGCCTTTAGATGAAATTATTCCGATGTATAAAAATAAAGAAATTTATTTAACAGGCGTAAGCATGGAATATTTAGAAGATTTAGGACTTTTAAAAATGGATTTTTTAGCTTTAAAAAATTTGAGTACTATTAGCAATATTATTAATAACATTCCCAATTTTAATCTTAATAAAATTTCTTTGGCTGATAAAGAAGTTTATGCTTTATTTCAAAATGCTGATACTGATGGAATATTTCAATTTGAAACCCCTACTTTTAAAAAGATGTTAACAAAGTATAAACCTCAAAATTTTCAAGAGTTAGTAGCATCTATTGCTTTAGTTCGACCAGGACCTAGTAATGAACTAGCAACATATATTCGAAGAAAAAATAAACAAGAGAAAATTACTTATTATCATGATTCTTTACGTGATATTTTAGAAGAAACTTATGGTGTTATTGTTTATCAAGAACAAGTAATTAGTATCTTAGTAAAAATGGCATCTTTTAGTTATGCCGAAGCGGATAATATAAGAAGAGCTATGGCTAAGAAAAAGAAAGATATCATTTTAAAAGAAGAAAATAATTTTATTGAAAGAAGTATTAAAAATGGTTATCAAAAAGATTTAGCTCAAAATATTTACAATCATATTATGAATTTTTCCGCCTATGCCTTTAATAAAGCTCATTCCGTTTCTTATGCTTTAGTATCTTATCAAATGGCTTATTTAAAAGTGCATTATAAATCATTATTTTTGTTTGAACTTCTAAATAATGCCATTGGCAGTATGGAAAAAATGAAAAGTTATTTAACGGATTTAAAAAAAGCTAATTTAAAAATATATCCCGTTAGTATTAATTATTCCGAAGATAATTTTGTATTAAAAAATAACGTAGTATTTTTACCATTTAAAATGATTAAAAATATTAGAAGTGAATTAATAAAAGCTTTGCTTAAAGAAAGAAATAACAATGGGAAGTTTAAAGATATTTTTGATTTCTTTAAAAGAACGGTTTCTATAATCACTAAAAATGAGTATATTATGTTAATTAATGCCAATGTATTAAAAGAATTTAAGTTAAATACTAAAACGTTAATAACTAATTTAGATAAATTGATAAATTATGGTAATTTATATTTAGATTTAGGAGAGTATGCGTTAATACCAGAAATTGAAATGACTAGTGAATATTCTTTAGATATTTTAAAACAAAATGAAATAAATAGTTATGGATTTTTTATTTCCAATCATCCTGCTAGTAAATTAAAAAGTGATGAAGTGATGAAATTAGATCAATTGCAAAATAATTTGTTTAAAAAAGTTATTTGTTATGTTATGATTGAAGATATAAAAAGAATAAAAACTAAAAATAATGAGGAAATGGCTTTTATTACAGCTAGTGACGAAACTGATACGGGCAATTTTACTGTTTTCCCTAAAATTTATGCTGCCAATAAAGATTTAAAAAAGAATGATATGATAAAAATATGGGGAACAGTTAGCAAAAGATTGGATAAATATAGTATAATTATAGATAGAATGATTAAGGAGTAACAACATGGAAGAAGTATTAAGATTTTTTAAAAGTATTGATTTTGAATATAGTGACGATTTTGCTGATACGACGGTTTTAAAAGTAATTTTTAATCGAGAAAAAAAGATATATTATGTATACTTAAAAAGTAATAAAGTTATTGCTTATGATAAAATAACTAGTCTTTTCAATGCGGCCAAAAAAGGAATTAATGGAAAAGATAAATGTTATATTGAAATGGTTTATGACCATATAACCCCAGAAGATTTAGAAAATTATATAAAAACGATTTTAGAGGCAGTTATTTTTGAACATCCATCATTAATGGGTTTAGAAAATAGTTTTGTTAAAGAAGAAAATAACGTTATTTATTTAGAAGTAGTTAGTCAAACTGAAGTAACATCATTAGGTAAATATGAAAATGATATTATTACTACTTTAAAAAATTATGGCTTAGGGGATTTTAAAATTGAAATTGCTATTAATGAAGAAAAAAATAAGGAAATTAAAAAAGAAATTGCCGAAACTAAAGAAGTAAAGGTTGAAAAAAAAGAAGAAAGTCCTGTATTATTTGGCTTTCATAAAGATGGGGAAATAACTTTAATCAAAAATATTGTCGGAGAACAAAAAAACATTATTATTGAAGGTTTTATTTTTGGCATTGATAATAGTGAAAGAAAAGGCCAAAAGGCGACGGCTTATATCATAAATTTGAAAGTTAGTGATAAAACCGATAGTTTTTTGGTAAAATTTGTACGCTTTAATAGTGATGAGTATCAGCAAATATTAAAAGGAATTAAAGTAGGTAAATGGGTTCGAATAGTTGGCAATGTAGAAATGGATAATTATTTAAGACAAATGGTTATTAATGGGCGCAGTATTGAACTTATCCCTAGTAAAGATGAGGTAATTACTGATGAAGCTGAGGAAAAAAGAGTAGAACTTCATACTCATACAATGATGAGTGCAATGGATGGCGTAATTGATGCTAAGGCCTTAGTGAAATTTGCCAAGAAACTGGGACATAAAGCGGTTGCGGTTACTGACCATAATTGTTTACAATCATATCCCGATTTATATCATACAGTCTGTGATATAAATAAAGACATTGAAAATGAGGCAGATAAATTTAAAGTTATATACGGAGCAGAAATGAGTGTCGTAAATAACGAAAATGATTTAATATATAATCTAAAAGACTATGATTTATTAGATCAAGAATATGTTGTCTTTGATACCGAAACAACTGGTTTTACTCCTTTTTCCGATCAAATGATTGAAATTGGAGCTGTCAAAATTAAAAATGGTATAATTACAGATCGTTTTGATGAATTAATAAATCCTTATCGCAAGCTACCTAATAAAATAGTGGAATTAACTAATATTACTGATGAAATGTTACGAGATAAAGATAGTGAAGAAAATGTTACCAAAAGATTTTTAGATTTTGTTGGTAATTTACCAATGGTAGCCCATAATGCTAAATTTGATATAGGCTTTATAAGTGCAGCTATGAATAAATATAATTTAGGTGAATTTAAAAATACCGTTTTAGATACTATGGGAATGGCGAGAAGTTTATATCCAAATTGGAAAAATCATAAATTATCTACTTTAGTTAAAAATCTAGAAGTGCCTTGGGATGAAGATTCTCATCATAGAGCTGATTATGATAGTGAAGGAACTGCAATTGGTTTTTATAAAATGGCTAAGGTTTTAAGTAATCGTAATATAGAAACTACGACAAAATTTAATAATTCAGTTAATCAAGAAGAGTTATTAAAATTTTCCAAGCCTTTTCATATGTCAATTCTAGTCAAAAATAAAGTTGGGCTTAAAAATTTATTTAAGTTAATTAGTTATGCTAATACCAAATATTTATATAAAGGGGATCAAACTAAATTACCAAGAAATGAATTAAATGAACATCGAGAAGGATTATTATTTGGTAGTGGATGTGTTAATGGGGAAATATTTGAGGCCGCTTTTACTAAAGAAGATGAAGAATTAGCTAAAATGATGCAATATTATGATTATATAGAGGTTCAACCTCCCGAAGTGTATTCATTCCTTATTAATATGGAAAGCAGTTCTATAAAATCCTTAGCGGATATTTATGATCATATTAAAAAAATTATAAGAGTTGCTGATGAAGCCGGCGTTATTGTTTGTGCTACTAGTGACGCCCATCATTTAACAAGAGATGATAAAATATATCGCGATATAATTATTGACCAACGTGCTAATGGAAAACTTCATCCTTTAAATAAAAAAGATATTACCGTTCCTGATATGCATTTTTATACTACGAAGGAAATGTTAGATGCTTTTATGTTTTTGGGAGAAGAAAAAGCCAAAGAAATAGTAATAACTAATACTAATAAAGTAGCTTCTCAATGTGAAATAGTAGAAGTTATAATTGAAACAGGTGGAGTTCCTTTTTCACCTAAAATAGAAAATTCTAAGGAAATAGTAGAAGATATGGTCTATACTAAAGCCAAAGAATGGTATGGAGATCCTCTTCCGGATAATATTCGCGAGAGAATTGAACAAGAACTAAAAGGAATAATTGGCGGCGGTTTTGATGTTATTTATCTAATTGCTCAAAAATTAGTTAAAAAAAGTAATGATGATGGCTTTCTAGTCGGTTCAAGAGGTTCTGTTGGTTCTTCTTTTGTTGCTACGATGATGGGAATTACTGAGGTAAATCCTTTGCCTAGTCATTATCGCTGCCCTAAATGCAAATTATCTATATTTAAAAACGAAAAAGGCGAAGATTTAGCCATTGAATATGGCATAGGTTTCGATTTGCCTGATAAAAATTGCCCTAATTGTGGAGTAAAAATGATAAAAGATGGAGAAGATATGCCTTTTGCAACTTTTTTAGGGTTTAATGCCGATAAAGTTCCTGATATCGATTTAAACTTTTCTGATTTAAATCAAGCCGCTGCTCATGAATATACAAAAGTATTATTTGGAGTTGATAATGTCTATAGAGCCGGAACAATCGGTACAGTAGCTGAGAAAACCGCTTATGGATTTGTCAAAAATTATTGTGAGGATTTTAATATTGTTATGCGTAATATTGAAGTAGAACGGCTTGCGGCCGGTTGCGTAGGAGTTAAAAGAACTACAGGTCAACATCCCGGCGGAATCGTTGTTATTCCTGGGTATATGGATGTATTTGATTTTACTCCTTACCAATTTCCGGCTGAAAATGTTGATGCTACTTGGCGGACGACTCATTTTGATTATCATGCTATTGACCAAGATGTTTTGAAACTAGACATTTTGGGACATACTGATCCTACTCAATTAAGAATGTTACAGGATTTAACTGGAATAGATGTTAAAACTGTTCCTTTTGATGATAAACCAACAATGGGCTTGTTTTTATCGCCAGAGCCTTTAGGAGTAACCAAAGAACAAATTATGAATGATACGGGTACTTTAGGAGTTCCAGAATTTGGTACCGATTTTACAATTGGAATGCTTCGAGATACGAAGCCAACTACTTTTGGGGAACTTATAAAGATATCTGGTTTATCCCATGGTACTGATGTATGGTTAGGTAATGCCCAAGAATTAATTCGCAAGGGCGTAGTACCTTTTAAAGAAGTAATAGGTTGTCGTGATGATATTATGGTATTTTTAATTCAATGTGGAATGGAACCATTAAAAGCCTTTAAAATAATGGAGTTTGTTCGAAAAGGAAAGGCAAGTAAAGACCCAGAAGGGTGGGCTAAACATAAAGAAACAATGGAAGCCACGGGAATACCTGATTGGTATATTGAATCTTGCGCTAAAATCAAATATATGTTTCCTAAAGCTCATGCGGCAGCTTATGTTATGAGTGCTTTTCGAATAGCTTATTTTAAAGTTCATTATCCGGCTGAATATTATGCTTCTTATTTTTCTACTCGTTTTGACGACTTTGAATTGGAAACAATGATTAGAGGATATGATGCAATTAAAGCCCGCATTAATGAAATAATAGGTAAAGGAAATGAAGCTTCTAGTAAAGAGACCTCTTTATTAGAAACTTTGAAATTAGCCTTAGAGGCTACCGCCAGAGGATTTAAATTTGGCAATATTGATATTGAAAGAAGTCAAGCTAAAAATTATGTAATCGATGATGATGGTAAAACATTAATTTCTCCTTTTAGAACATTGGATGGTTTAGGAGATGCTGTTGCCAATCAAATTGTCGAGGAAAGAAATAAAAAAGCTTACTATTGTATAGAAGATTTTCAAGAGAGAGGTAAAGTTAATGCTTCAACTATGGAAAAACTAAAAGCATTAGGAGTATTTAAAAATATGCCCGAATCAGCGCAATTAAGTTTATTTTAGAAAGGAACGATGAAAATGGATTTATTCTATCCTGATATATATGCCCAAAGTATTTATAAAATTAATTATAAAAAATTAAAAAAAAGAGGAATTAAATGTTTACTTTTTGATTTAAATAATACATTAGTTAGTTATGATGTAGACTATCCTAATGATAAATTAAGAGAATTAATTTTTGAATTAGAAAAAACATTTAAGGTAATAATTGTTTCTAATAGTGGTAAAGATAGAATAAGACCTTTTAAAGAGAAGTTAAACATTGATGCTTCTTATAATTCTAAAAAACCATTTAAGAAAAAATTTAAAAAAATCATGAATTTATATAATTACCAAGATACCGAAATTGCTATGATTGGAGATACTTTGATAACTGATATTTGGGGAGGCAATCGAATGGGCTTTACCACTATTTTAGTTAATTCAATCAGTGAAGATGAGCCCTTTTATATGCACTTTATCAAAAAAATTGATCAATATATTATTAAAAAATTTAATAAAAAGGGTTTACTTATAAAAGGAGAATATTATGAGTAAATGTAGTGGATGTGGCATAAAACTGCAAAATACTGATTCCCAAAAATTGGGTTATACACCTCTTTTAACTAATAAATATTGTGAACGCTGTTTTAGAATGACACATTATAATGAAGAGAAAAAAGTTCCTAATATAGATAATACTAAAATAATTAATAAAATAAATAATTTAAATCTATTGACCATTTTTATTACGGACTTTTTAAGTTTAAATAGTGACGTAATTGCCACATATAAAAAAATAAAAAATAATAAAGTGTTAGTTATTAATAAATGTGATTTAATTCCATCAAATTTAAAATTAGAACATATAAAAAGTAATTTGCAAAAAGCTTTTGCTATTAAGGAAGACATTTTATTTGTTAGTGCCAAAAAAAATATTAATTTGACTTCCTTAATTAATATAATTAAAGAACAAGGAAAAGTTATAATATGTGGAGAAACTTCTAGTGGAAAATCTACAATTATTAATAAATTATTTAATAGTAATTTAACAACTAGTAAGTATAATAATACAACTTTAGACTTTATTAAAATAAATTATTTAGATTGTCTGATTTACGATACTCCTGGTTTAATAATTAATCCGGAAAAATTAAATTTAGAAAGTATTTCTGAAATTACTAAAAAAGTTAGTAAAGAATATGTTTTAGAATTAAATAATATTAGAATAAAGGGAGAAGGTAATTTTACTTTTTATTTATCGAACAATATTAATCTAAAAAGTAAAAAAGATGATGAGGTTTTAACCAAAGAAATTATTGTTAATAAACCGAGTGACATCGAACTGGGAGGAGAAGGATTTATTTTTATAAAAAATCCTTGTATTTTAAATAGTAATGTTTCTTTAAAAATTAGAGATTCAATTATAGGTAGGTAGTATTATGAGTGTTATAAAAGTAATGAGTGAAAATTTAGCTAATAAAATAGCGGCGGGAGAAGTCGTGGAAAAGTGTGCTTCAGTTGTGAAAGAGTTAGTGGAAAATTCCATTGATGCCCATGCTACTAACATTAAAGTTAATTTAATAAAAGGTGGCCTAGAAGAAATCACTGTAATAGATGATGGTTGGGGAATGGATGAAGATGATGCTTTAATGGCTTTTCAAAGGCACGCTACCAGTAAAATTTATAAAGATGATGATTTATATTTTATAGATACACTAGGATTTAGAGGTGAAGCTTTGCCATCTATAGCAAGTGTGTCAGAAGTAGTTTTAGAGACATGCCAAAATGAAGTAGGAACTAGAGTTCATATTAAGGGCGGAACCATAATAAATAAAGAGCCTAGTAGTGCTCGAATAGGAACTAAAATAACTATTTCTAATTTATTTTATAATACCCCGGCTAGATTAAAATATTTAAAAAGCGAACCCACTGAATTAGCTAATACTACTCAATACATTGAAAAGTTAGCTTTAGCTAAACCCAACATTGCCTTTTCATTATCCAATAACGGCAATATGATAATTAAAACTAGTGGTAGTAATAATTTATTAAAAACTATTCATGAAATATATGGTTTAAATATTTCTAGTAAAATGTTGGAAATAAATGCTTTGAATGATGATTTTGAAATTAAAGGTTATGTTTGTAAACCAGAAATTTTGAAAGCAAGTCGCAGTCATTTAGTTACGTTTGTTAATGGGAGAGTAATTCGTAATAATGAAATTAATAAAGCAATTAATGATGCTTATTATACTTATAAGCCCGATGGAAAATATCCAGTAGTAGTAATAAATATTGAAACGGATCCTACTTTAGTAGATGTGAATATTCACCCTACTAAACAAGACGTTAAAATAAGTAAAATAGATTCCTTATATAACTTGTTATATCAAACCATAAAAAAAGCATTATATGATAGTTTATTAATTCCTAATGCCGTTTCAAATAAAGAGGCGGATGAAATTAAAGATAAATTTATTCCCATCACCGATATTTCTAATCTAGAAGGGAAACAAACAACTTTTGATTTTGGGGAAATGGATAATGATAAAGTCGTTAAAAATGAAGACTTTAAAAGTTTAGTTTTATATCCGGTGGGACTATGTTTAGGGACTTATATTGTTTGTGAAAATGATGAGGGTATTTATTTATTAGATCAACATGCGGCTCAAGAAAGAGTAAATTATGAAAATTATTTAGAGAATTTAAAAAATGATCAAATTATGATTACGGATTTATTAATTCCGATTAATATTGAGTTTTCTCAAAGTGAATACATAAAATTTTTAAATCACCAAAATGTATTTAATGATATGGGATTTAAATGGGAAGAATTTGGGATAAATACCATCGCTATCAAATCTCATCCAACATGGTTAAAAATCGGATATGAGGAAGAGAGCATTCGGAAAATCATTGATTTAATAATTACATTGAATGGTGATTTTGATCCTATAAAGTTTCGCGAAAATGTAGCTATAACTTTAGCATGTAAAATGGCTATCAAAGCTAATGAACATATCTCTATGTTAGAAATAGAAGGACTTTTAAAAAATTTAGTTAAATGTGATAATCCTTATAATTGTCCTCATGGAAGACCAACGATTATAAAATTTAGTATTTATGATTTAGAAAAAATGTTTAAAAGAGCTATGAATTAAAAAGAACATATTTTTTACTTAAAATATGTTCTTTCTTTATTCTATTTAATTTTATTAGCGGCTTCAATAAAACTCATGAATAAAGGATGAGGTTTGGTAGGTCGACTTTTAAACTCAGGGTGAAATTGACAAGCTATGAAATGAGGATGACTAGGTAATTCTACAATTTCTACTAAGTTAGATTTGGAATTTATTCCGGAGAATACAAGTCCATTTTTTTCTAATATACTTTTATATTCATTATTAAATTCATATCGATGCCGATGTCTTTCTAAAATAGTCTCACATTGATAATCTTTATAGGCTAGAGTATTTTTAACAAGGCTACATTCATAATTACCAAGTCGTAAGGTTCCGCCCATGTTAATTATCGCTTTTTGATTTGTCATTAAATCTATAATTGGATTTTTACAATTAGCTTTAAATTCAGTTGAATCAGCATCCTCGATATGACAAATGTTGCGAGCAAATTCAATAATTGCTAATTGCATTCCTAAACAAATTCCTAAAAATGGTATTTTATTAACGCGAGCATAATTTATTGCCTTAATTTTTCCTTCGATGCCTCTCGAACCAAATCCGCCGGGAACTAAGATTCCTTTGGCATTTTTAAATACTTCTTTTAAATTTACTTTACTATTTTCTAATTTCTCAGAATCAATCCAATTAATATTAATCTTTTTATTTATTTTATATCCGGCATGTTTTAAGGCTTCAGCTACCGAAATATAAGCATCATGTAATTCCACATATTTACCAACTAAAGCAATTTCTAATTCATCTTTTAAATTATCAACAGTATTTACTAAATCTTGCCAATATTTTAAATTAGCTTTTTTCAAAGATAAATCAAATTGTTTTAAAATAATTTCATCTATTTTTTGATTGTAATAATTGATTGGAATTTGATAGATATTATTTACATCAACTGAATCTATAATATTTTCTACTGGAATCGAACAAAAAAGTGATAATTTATTTTTGATATTTATGCCCGTTTCGTATGGAGCTCGACAAACTAAAGCATTAGGAGTGATTCCCATGTTTCTTAAATCTTTAACACTATTTTGGGTTGGTTTAGTTTTTAACTCGCCGGATCCAAAAATATAGGGGATAAGAGTGCAGTGAACAAAAAAAGTATTTTTTTTGCCTTTTTCATATTGAACTTGTCTCAATGCCTCAATAAATGGTTGAGATTCAATATCTCCAACAGTTCCCCCAATTTCTGTAATAACAATATCCGCATTACTTGAAGCTCCCGCTTCGTAAATTTTATTTTTAATTTCGTTAGTAATATGAGGTACCATTTGGACAGTAGCTCCCAAATAATCGCCTCTTCTTTCTTTTTCAATTACAGATTTATATATTTTTCCACTAGTAATATTAGAAGAATAATTTAATTCCTCATCAATAAATCTTTCATAATGGCCTAAATCTAAATCAGTTTCGCAACCATCATAGGTGACAAAAACTTCACCATGTTGAATGGGATTCATAGTCCCTGGATCAACATTAAAATAGGGATCAAATTTTTGCATAAAAACTTTATAGCCTCGTGATTTTAAAAGTAGAGCAATACTCGATGCGGTTATTCCTTTCCCTAAACCTGAAACAACTCCCCCTGTAACAAAAACATATTTTGTCATAATACCTCCCATAAACAAAAAAACTAATAATTCCTGAGAACTATTAGGCTCTCTTTAATTATACTTTAAAAAAATTTGATAAACAATCCAAATAATATGTGACTTGACATAAATTACATTTCTAATTTGCATTCTCCATAATATTATTCTATAATTATCTTAGAATATGGTGATTATATGGAATTTGAGAAATATAAAATACCTACTAATGCTTTAATTGAAGAAGGTATAAAGAAATATGGCTCTTTACAAGAGTTAATTTATGTTTATACGCATAATCAAACCCAATTAAATTATAACGAATATTTTATGTTGGCTGCCTTTTTCTATGCAAGAGAGAATATTATAATTCCAAAAGAAATAGGTAGCAATTTAGAATCTATGATTAGCGATAGTGAGTATGTTTATGGCGTTCATAGAACAGGTTTAGCACCAGATGTTGATAAAATATTAAGAGAAGGATTAGAATTAACTAATCATGGCAGTAGTGGTATTGCTAATTCCGATAGTGGTTTTAGTTTGGAACATAATATTACTTTTCATTCAGATTATTGTGAATTTTTAAAAGCTTTGTCTGAAGGTGCCGTTTATAAACGATATGGGTTGGGTTGGGGTTCAGCCTTAATAGTAAAAATTCCGAAAGCTAAATTTAAAGATCAATTTTCATTAATTAATAATGAAGGTAGTAAAAAAGTTTTAAAACCGGAATATCTGTGTGGTTATGTAACATCTAGAGTTACTCCTGAAGGCAAATTTGAATTAGAAGAGTTAGTTACTCCAGGAAGACGAATTTTAGTAACTAAAGAAGCTGTAATGAGAAGATATAGTCAATTAGCTGATATTATAAATAGTGATGTTTATAAAAATTATTGGAATGCCATTCAAAATGGTGAAGCAGTAGTTTGGCGTCCAGAATTTGATGGAGTAGAAGAAGAAATGGCCGCCTTGGAGGAAAAGCTTAGAATCATGGAAGAGCAGGAAAGAGAGCATAGTGGCCCTCAAATTTGACAAATTTTAACAAAATATAAAAATTATAGATTCTTATATTCTAAAAAGTTAATTTATATGTTAAAATGATTATATAGTAAGGTGGTTCTTTCATGACAAGAGAAACTTTTTTACTAATTGCAGTTGCGTATTATTTAGTTACAATGGTGATAGTTGTAATTGTTTTAATATTAATGAATAAAAAATTTCAAAATAAAATGACTAAAGAAATAAATGCTTTAGAAAGAGATAAAAATTTAATTATATCTAGTTCCATATTATCAGAGCTTAATAAAGTAGAAGCCTTAGTTAATAATAACGAATTGAAGAAAAAATATAATAACTGGCAAAAAAGATTTGAAACGATTAGGGATGTTGAAATTCCTAAAATAACTGATGAAATAATCGAGTTGCAAAATGATTTTAATGAAAAAGATTATCAAAAATTAAAAAAAAGTTTAATTGATGTAGAATTAAATATTAACTATATTAAAACTAAAGCCGATTTTTTATTAGAAGAGATAAAAGAAATAACTTTATCCGAAGAAAGAAATCGCGAAACAATAATTAAATTAAAAGCTGATTATCGTGATATTAGAAATTTATATACTAATAATGAAAAAGATTTTGAAATTATCAAAACTCCTTTAGAATTACAATTTGAAAATGTTGATAAATTATTTAGTGCTTTTGAAGATGCAATGGACAAGAATGAATATTTAGAAGTAGGAAAAATTGTTAAAGCAATCGATGATGTTATTGGCAATTTAAAAATTGTTATTAATGAGACTAAAACAATTGTTAATTTAGGCAATGTTTTAATTCCGAAAAGGATTGAAGATATTAGTAATATATATCATAAAATGTGTTTAGAAGGGTATAATTTAGAATATTTAAATATTGAATATAACATAGAAGAAGCTAACAAAAAAATTCAAGATGTTTTTAGTAGATTAAATGTTCTTAATGTAGTTGATTCTGTTTTTGAGCTTAAAACAATGTTAGATTATTTTGATTCTTTATATAATGACTTTGATAAAGAAAAATTAACTAAAAATTTATATGAAGATTACAAAAGAAGTATTTTAATTAAAGTTAGTAAATTAGAAAAAATAAATAATGAATTATATCGTAAAATTGATGATATAAAATATAGTTATGATTTATCTGATGATGAAGTATTAGTTATTAGTGAAATAAAAGAAGAGTTTAGTAATATTAGAGAGACTTATGATCGGGTAGTAGAAATGGAAAGGAATAAGACGTTAGCTTATTCTAGACTTTCAAAAGAAATGGAAATATTAAATAATAAATTAACTAAGTCCGAAGAAAAATTAAATGTGGCATTAAGAACGTTAGGAAGCTTAAAAGAAGATGAAAATCGCGCTCGTGATCAATTAGATGAAATAAAAGATATATTAATTCAAGCTAAAGAGAAAGTAAGAAGTTATAAATTGCCTATAATTCCCAAAAATTATTATGTAGAATTATCTGAAGCTACTTTAGCAATTAATGAAATGATTAAAGAATTAGATAAAAGGCCAATTTCTATAAAAACTCTTAACTTACGGGTAGATACAGCAAGAGATTTAGTATTAAAAGTTTATAATACTATTAATGAAACTGTTAAAACGGCTAAAATGGCGGAAACAGCTATTGTATATGGAAACCGTTATCGTGTTGTCAATAAAGAAGTAGATTTTGGCTTAACTAAAGCCGAAGCCGCCTTTTATAAAGGGAATTTTAAAAATAGTTTAGAAAATGCCATAAATGCTATAAATATAATTGAACCGGGAATTCATAAAAGATTACTTGAAGAATATAAATAAAATATGTATAAGTGCTGTTTAACAGTACTTTTTTCTTTCGCCTAAAACTTGGTTTAAATTATATAAGTCTGAATAAATGCTAAATAATATTGTAGGTTTATTATTGCAATAATCTAAATCATTAATTATAATAAAAATATATATTTAGGAGTGGTTTGGAATGAATGCAAAAGTGGCAAAAGATTTGTTAAAAAAAATGGAAAGCTTAAGATATTCGGAAACTCAAATAAAGGAAATTTTAAAAATTGATGAACAAGTTTTGGAAAAGATTAATTTTATAGATTATAAATATTTTAGTATAGCGATAAAATATGCTTTAAAGTTTAAAGATAAAAATAAAGATTATCTATTTACTTTCTTAAAAATATTGATAGACAATATGAAAAAATGCCAAAATCAAAATAATATTTCTGTTATGGAAAATATTGCTAATATTAATGGTATTTCTCTTTCGGTAATTGAAACCGCCTTTCAAATAATCGCTGATTCTGAATCAAATACTAATTTTTCCTATATTATTTGGTTTTTGGAAAATAATAAAGAAAAAGGCGATGAATTTATTATAAAAGCCTTAAAAATCTTTGGTAAAGCCAAAAATAATTCTAATAGTAAATATATTAGAATGGTTCTTATGGATTCCCAATATGAAAATTGTGAACCATTTGAAATTGCTACTATTTTTAGCTCTATTGAATCAGAAGAACTGCTTCATAAATTGTTCTCTATTTTGAAACAAAATTGGCTTTTAAAAATGGGATTAGCGCTTCCTGTCTTAAAGATTATGGCTAAATGTCAAAATGTAAATAATATAGATTGCTTTTTTACATATATCTCTGTTGTTAATGAAATCAAATCTAGTGGTGTTTTACCAGCAGCGAAAATATTTAGTGAGTCTCTAAATGATTTTAATGCGGAATTTGCTTTAAAAGTCATGACCAATAAAACCTATATTGAAGATAATACCGAAATGAAATTAGCTTATCTTATGAATAGCTCTAAACAGTATTTTAATGCAAGTTATGCTTACGCTGTTTTAGAAGATTTATATAAAATTAATGAACTTTTGGCTGTGGAAGGAGTAAGTATTATTAACGCGTGTGTCACTTATGCTAAAGCTAAATGTACATATTTAATTTTAACTAATCAATATTTTATTAATAATCAATGTTCTAATATTTTAGGAAAACTTTTAAATGATTTTGAAGCGCCTGAAATTTTAGCGTTAAAAGCTAAATTAGCGGATAAAGAACTACAAAATGAATTTAAAGAAGTGGCGACTGAATTAGTAAATAGTGTTCGATATGATGAAGAACTAGTAATGGAATTTATAAAATTATTTTCTTCTTTAAATATTGAGATAGAAATACCGATTCCGGAAAGTAAAAATTCCCAAATTGAAAGATATATTAAATATTGCGAAGGAACAGATGGCAATATAGAACTTGCTAAGTTACCAACTTTGACTAGAAAACCCAAAAAGGAGCGCAAATAAAAATATGGCGCTTCTTTTTTATGATAGATTATTGCTAACTTTTTTGATATACTGAATATGTAAAATGGAGTGATAAAATGATTTATCTTGACTATAGTGCAACGACCCCTATTTCCCTAGATGCTTTAGATGTTTATACTAAAGTCAGTAAAGAATATATTGGTTCTTTTGCTTCCCACAATAAGTTAGGGGAGAAATCAAAAAAGTTATTAGAAAATACCACTAAAGAAATTAGTGATATGTTAAACATAATGGATAGTGAAATTATATATACGAGTGGTTCAACTGAAGCTAATAACCGAGCACTTATTGGTGTAGCTTTAGCCAATCATAAAAAGGGGCGGCATATTATTGTATCTAAATTAGAACATCCAGAAATTTATGAGATATGTAATTATTTAGAAAGCATTGGTTTTGAAATCAGTTATGTTAATAATGATCGGGATGGTTTAATTGTTTTTGATGATTTAAAAAGACTAATTAGAGAAGATACCATTTTAGTCAGTATCGCAGCAGTAAATTATGAAACTGGAGTACGCCAACCGTTAAAAATGTTAAGACAAATTATCAAAAAAGAAAATGAACATACTTTATTTCATTCCGATTTAGCTCAAGCAATAGGCAAAACCACTATTAATTTTCGAGATATTGATTTGGGAAGTGTTAGTGCGCATAAATTTTATGGCCCTAAAGGGATTGGTTTTTTATATAAAAATAGTAGTGTTAAAATTTCTCCCATTTTATTTAGCAAAAATGTAAATTCTTTTATTGGAACAACCCCGCTTCCTTTAATAGTAAGTATGAAAGAAGCTTTGAAAATAGCTTTGAAAGATATTGATAAACGGGAAAAATATATAACTCTTTTAAATGAGCGCTTAGTTAGTAAACTATCTCATATTGAAGGGATTACTATTAATAAAACTGAATACACAATTCCCCATATTTTAAATATTAGTTTTACGGATGTTTTAGCCGAAACAATGGTTAATATATTATCCAATCATGAAATTTATGTTAATTCAAATTCTGAAAATGAAATATGTAATAGTGTCATGGCTATTTACAATGATTTAGGTCGCAGTAAATCTTGTCTTCGAATTAGTTTGTCACATTTAACTACAGTTTTAGAAATTAATAGATTTTTAGAAATATTTGAGGTAGAATATAACAAGTTAAAAAATTTAATTGGTAGGTGAGTTCATGGAAAAAATTATCTTTTTGAAATATGGAGAATTATCAACTAAAAAGGATAATAGAAATTTCTTCCTAAAAATATTAAATAACAATATAAAACATGTTTTAAAAGATAAAGTAGAAATAAAATATGATTATGGGCGAATGTTTATAATTCCTTCGGAAAATGATTTTACCGAAACCATTGCTAAATTAAAGAATATTTTTGGTATTCAAGAAATAGTAGTAGCGTATAAATTTAGTGATCGCAGTTTAGATGCCATTAATGAAAACATAATTAAAATATTAAAAGATAAAGAGTTTAAAACTTTTAAAGTTGAAGTAAAAAGAAGTGATAAAAAATATGAAATAGATGGCATGAATTTACGTAAACTTATTGGGGCTCATATTTTGAAAAATTTATCTAATATTAAAGTAGATGTTAATAATCCTGATTTAATTGTAAATGTAGAAATCAGATTACAAGAAGTTCTTTTATATTTTGAGGGAATCAAAGGAATTGGCGGGTATCCAGTTTCTAGTTTAGGCAAAGGGTTATTGATGTTAAGTGGAGGTATTGATTCCCCAGTCGGAGGCTATCTAGCTATCAAAAGAGGCGTTAAATTAGAAGCTATTTATTTTGAAAGCCCTCCGCATACTAGTGAAGCCGCTTTAGATAAAGTAAAACGGCTAGCGCAAAAATTAGCAGTATATAATAATGATTTAAAGTTACATGTTATCAACTTTACGGAAATCCAAGAAGCTATTTATAAAAATATTCCTCATGATTATTTAATTACTATCATGCGAAGAATGATGTACCGAATAAGTGAAATAATAGCTAAAAAAAGCAATGCTAAAATTATTGTAAATGGGGAATCAATTGGTCAAGTTGCCAGTCAAACTCTTACAAGCTTAAGTGTGATAAACGATGTGGTTAAAATTCCTATTATAAGACCAGTTGCTTGTTTTGATAAATTAGAAATAATTGAAATAGCTAAAAAAATAGATACTTATGATACTAGTATTTTACCATACGAGGATTGTTGTACTATTTTTGTTCCCGATCATCCTGTTATAAACCCTTTAAAAGAAAAATGCGAAGAATATGAAAGTTTAATTCCTTATAAGGATTTAATATACAATGCTATTAAAAATCATAAAACTATAACGATTAAGGGTGAAGAAGAATTAGAATTTCAAGATTTATTATAGCGTATTAACATTAAGTTTTAAGCCATAATATAAATGGTGATAAAATGTTAAAAAATAATAGTAATTATAAAAATTTTGATTTTTTAAATGAGAACTTTAGAGAAAGAATGATTAATTACTTTAATCCTTATGAATATAATTTTGAAAGCAATAATAAAGATAAAGGCAATTCTGATTTAAATAAGATGAAAAGTAAAGATCATTTAAACCGAAAAATTAATAAAAATAAATAAGGAAATACAATAGTTATTTCCTTTTATTTAGTCAAAATTAGCCTCTTTCTTTATTTACAAAAAGCTAATCGTCCTTTATAATGTAAGAGAGGTGTTTAAATGAAAATTTTATCTGTAAATGCGGGTAGTTCTTCTTTGAAATTCACTTTAATCGAGCTACCTAGTAGAGAAGTTTTAGCAAGTGGACTATTTGAAAAAATAGGAATGAATAATAGTCAATATACTATAAAATATAATGGAGAGAAAATCGTAAAAGAATGTGAATTAAAAGATCATTCAATAGCAGTTTCTAAATTAATTGATGAATTATTAGATAATAAAATTGTTAATTCTTTAGAGGAAATTGAAGGAGTAGGACATAGAATACTTCATGGTGGTCAAGAATTTACTAAATCTATTCTTTTAGATGAAGACATTTTAAAGAGAATAGAAAAATATAATGAGTTAGGTCCGCTTCATAATCCAGCCAATATTATGGGAGTTCGGGCTTTTATGAAAGTTCTTCCTAAAGTAAAAAATGTGGGAGTTTTTGATACGACGTTTCATCAAACTATGAAAGAAGAAAATTATCTTTATCCGGTTCCATATGAATGGTATACAAAATATGGAATTAGAAAATATGGTTTTCATGGAACAAGCCATCGTTTTATTTACAAAACTATATCAGAATATTTAAAGAGAGATAATTTAAAAGTAATATCATGTCATATAGGTAATGGAGGAAGTTTATGCGCCATTGATTCTGGCAACGTTATTGATACTTCTATGGGATTTACTCCTTTAGCCGGTATTATGATGGGAACTCGTTCAGGCGATATTGATCCCTCTATAATTCCTTTTGTAATGAACAAAACTGGTCTTACTGCCGAAGAAGTAGTAAATGAATTAAATAAAAAGAGTGGCCTATTGGGAGTTACTGGTATTTCTAGTGATAGTCGTGATATTGAACAAGCTGCTAATGAAGGCGATGAAAAAGCTATATTAGCTCAAAAAATGTATGCGCAAAAGATTGCGAATTATATTGCGATGTACAATAATTTATTAAATGGCGCTGACGTTATAACTTTAACCGCAGGAGTAGGAGAAAACTCTAAAACTATGCGTGAAATGATAATTGATCGTATTCAAAGTTTGGGCGTAAAATTAGATAAAACTAAAAATGATTTTAGAGGAGAATTCAGATTAATTTCTACCGACGACTCTAAAATTCCAGTTTATGTTGTTCCTACTAATGAAGAATTAATGATTGCTATAGATACCATGGAATTAATTAGTTAAGTAGGTGATACTTATAATAAATAAAAATATATTAAATAAAATATATCGGGAAATAAAGAAATATGATAAAATTGTAATAGCTAGACATATCGGTCCCGATCCCGATGCTATTGCTTCTCAAATTGCTTTAAGGGATTCTATTCTTTTAACATTTCCTCAGAAAAAAGTTTATGCTGTTGGTATAAGTGTTGCTAAATTCAAATCTTATGGTAGTTTAAATCATCCTAACTATGAGGAATTAAATAATCCCCTTTTAATTGTACTAGATGTTCCTAATATGATAAGAGTTGATGGAATAGAGGGGCTAAAATATAAAAGTATTTTGAAAATTGATCATCATCCTAAAGAAGATATTGAAGGATTGGTAGATTGGACTGATGAAAGTAAATCTAGTACCAGTCAAATGGTAACCGAATTAATTTTAAATACAAAGTTAAAATTAAATGCTAAAATTGCCGAAAATTTATTTTTAGGAATAGTTTCAGATAGTGAACGGTTTTCTTTAAAAAATACCAGTTATGAAACTTTTGCCACGGTAAGTTCTTTAATAAAAGAAAGTCAAATTGATTTTTCTTCTCTTTACGAAGTCTTATATACTAGGCCTTTGTCCGAACATAAATTTATTGCTTTTATTACTAATAATCTAATTGTTGATGAAAATAAATTTGCATACATAAAAATAAGTGATCAAGATTTAAAAGATTTTAATGTTGATGCCGCAACGCCTTCTAACTTAATAAATGGTTATAATTTTATTGAAGAGATTTTAGTTTGGATGTTTGTCACGGAAGACGTTAAAAATAATCAATACAAAATAAGTATTAGAAGTAGAGGGCCTATTATTAATGAAATTGCTAGCAAATATAATGGTGGCGGTCATAAATTTGCTTCTGGAGCTCGGCTTACTAAAATGGAAGATGTAGATAATTTAATTAAAGATTTAAGTAAGGCATGTCAAACATATGAAAATAAGTAATTATAAGAAAAAAAAAGGTAGTATTTATGAAGTAACATTATCTAATCAAGAAAAGATTTGTTTGTATGATGAGGTTATTTTAAAATACGGCCTTTTATTATCTAAAGAAATAGAGGAGTCAAAATTAGCTGAAATTATTCAATATAATAGTTATGTTGAAAGTTATTATATTGCCCTTAAATTTTTAAGCACTAAATTAAGAACTGAAAAAGAAATAATAAAAAGATTAAATGGCTTTAGTAAAGAGGCTATTCAATATACCTTGAATAAATTAAAGAATGAAGGTTATTTAGATTCTAATTTATATATCAAAAGTTATGTAAATGATGCTATAAATTTAAAATTAGTAGGGCCAAATAAAATTGTTTTTGAATTAATTAAATTAGGTTTTAAAGAAAATGAAATAAATAATTATTTGAACAATTTTAGTAAGGATATTTGGTATGATAAAATAAATAAATACATAACTAAAAAAATTAGTAGCAATCATAATTTATCTGGTTTAGGCTTGAAAAATAAGTTAATGCAAGACTTAATTACTAAAGGCTTCTTAAAAGAAGATATTAACTTTATTATAAAGGAATATAATTTTAATGATAATAAAGAAATTTATGAAAAAGAATATAATAAATTAAAAACTAAATTAAGTAAAAAGTATGAGGGCGAAGAATTAGAATATCGAATAAAAATGAAATTAAGACAAAAAGGTTTTAATTTTAATACTTGAAAAAGACAATTAAATATACTAGAATATATATCTAGTTAAAGAAAGGATTATATTATGGAAAATAAAAAAAATTATTATCGGTTTCATTATATCCATTATAATAGACTATTTAAGTCTGGAGATGGCCATAATTGTTTTGGAATAGATGATTTTACCTTACCATTGTTTACTTTACCAGACGGAGTTAATGAAGAAGAAGGGTTTAAAATATTATCATATTTATATGATATTTGTAAAAAGTATTTTTATGACCAATCATGTGATGAAAAATGGCTTATAACAGCTATATATATTAATTTAATTATAAATGATATTGGTTTTAATAAAGAAGTTCCTTCTACTAGTGCTATAGCTAAAAACCAAATTAAAGATTTATATCTTTTACGAGGAGAAACTAAGAGATTTAAAAAAGATTCTCATGTTGAATGGTATAAGCCTAATATTACTTTAGAAGAAGTCCAAAAAATTTATGAAACTAACGGAATGAAATTCAATTTTAAACATCCTTCTGCTAATATAATTGATGATGAAATGGAAATTTCCTTACCAGTTCCAATTAAAATTATTGGAGCTTTCAATCAATACTTTAGTAGTTATGAAGAATATATTGAATATTGTAAAAATCAAGGTTTGGAAAATAATCATTATGTTATATATGAATATTTAAAAGAATTTAATGGTCGGGAAAATGTTATAAAAGCTCATTATATTCTTGATGAAACAGATACTAATGCCAATGCTTTAGGTTATATTGAATATTATACTAAAGATGAGAGCAATGGTTATCACAAATGTACTGATCAAGAACCAGTATGGAATTATTTAGAGGGTGGAGAATTTTTAAGTGACATCTATTATGAATTTAAAAAAATTGGTGTTCGAGTTCCTCAAACTTTTAGTAGAAAAATCGATTAAATTAAAAATTCTTAAAGAATATTTAAGTCCTAATTTAATAAATAAATTAGGACTTATTATTTTGGCATATAAAAACCTCGTTTTAAAAAACGGGGTTTATTTGATTACTCTTGTGATTGTGTAGCACTATTAATTAAGTTATTCATATAAATTCCATATTGACTATTTAAAGTAGAATCAATTATTTTCATATTATATAGTTCTCTATAATATTTTAAAGAATCTATTGAAATTGTGCTATTATTTTGTACTTTTCGATTTGCTAAAGTTTCTATTATTTCTTCTTTTAAATCATCTAAAGATTCTTTTTCTTTAGAGGCATTTCTATATACAACATGATAACCAAGTTCAGTTGTAATTACTTCTTTACTATATTCACCATCTTTTAGTTTGTAAACACTATCAAGAAGTTCATCGTAGTTAGAAGCTAAATCATTATAGTTGATAAAGCCTAAGTTTCCATCTTTATCTTTAGTACTATCATCATTAGAATATTCTTTAACTAATTTTTTAAATGTTGCTAATTTGTCTTCCGCATTATCAAGTTTATTAATAACTTCTTCTGCCTTAGCTTTTGCCTCTTCTTCTGCTTTCTTTTTCTCATCTGCTGTCATATCATCTTTAACTTCTGGAGTGATTAAAATTTGATAAACTTCAACATCTCCTTTAGCTTCATCTTTATAAAAAGCTTCAATTTCTTTATCGCTAACTTGAGATTTAGCATATTCTTCTAAAGCATGAGATTCCATAAAAGTTAAATACATATAATCTTGGTAAGCTTCTACAGTTGAATAATTAGTATATCGTCTAATGTCAGCTAATAAAGCTTCTTCGCTATCATATGATTGTTTCATAGCATCTATATAACTTTGAGCAGATTGTTTAGCAGTATCAATATAATCAGCAAATTCAGTTTCAAAAATATAAGTATTAATCAAATTGATTGTTGCTTGTAAACCAAATTTATTTTTTAATTCTTCATATAGTGACTCTGCACTTATCATATGTTCTTTTTTATCTTTAGCAAATGTAACAACAGCTTCTTCTCCATTTTTTAGAGTAGGTATTTTTCCACACCCACAAAGGACTAGAAGACATATCATACCTAAAATAATTCCTTTTTTCATATTTTCCTCCCAATAATCTTATTATAACAAAGGAATAAATTAAATACAATAAATTAAGCACTCACACTTAAAAATATTAACCATAAATTATTAATGAATAAACATAAAGGAGGAGTGAACTATGAACTGTGGAAATAATGGATTAGGCGCAGCTATCATTTTAGTATTATTTATTTTATTAATTATAATCTTAGGAGCATATATTTAATTTTTAAATTTTAAGGAGGTATATTATGGCTTGTTCAAAAGGTTGTGAACAAAACAATCAAAACAATAACAATAATAACTACAACTACTTTTTTATAGTGTTAATATTATATATTCTACTTGCTATAATTCTTGGTGGTAGTTTATTATATTAATAAGGAGCTACGGCTTCTTTTTTATTGACATTATTTAGCTTATTTTATATAATAAATAAACAGATTTAGGGGGCGGAATGGTGAAACGTTTTAACGAATTAGAAACACAAATCATTAATATGACAGATTCTATTATGGAAATCTATGACAAATTATATAAAAATGAGTTAGAAAATAGAGCAGATACATCAGAACACATTGCTTTAGAGGAATGTTTAAAGTCTTCTTTAGAATTAGAGCAAAGTTTATATGACAAATTAGATTTTTTTGCTTCTCAAACGATGCTAAATAAATTTGTTAAAGATATTGGTCATTGCTTTGAAGTAGAAATAGATTTTGGAATTATTAAGAAAGAAAATAATCGGGAGGAATTAAAACAAAGACGAATTGTTAATAAGTTATTTAAAAGATGTTTCTTAAATTCTCTTGATGATTATCCTCTTCAATATTTAAAAAAATTAGAACCAGAACAAAATATTTTAAATTATATGGTTTCTATCCAAAATGATTATTTAAATACTTTACTATATTTTTTAGATTCTTTTGTTCCTAATCAAAATAATCCTGATGAAATGGCAATAAAACAATATTTTCAAAAAATTAAATATTATATTTCTTTTCTTTTTGAAAATATTGAAGCGGACTTTCTTAAAAAGAATTTTAAAGTAAATTCGATCCTTTATTGGTGTTCTCCTCTTTATAAAACTTATTATGGTTATTCTGAAGAAGAAAGTCAAAAAATGACTGAATCTTTTATATCATGTACATTTAACAAAATTTATGCAGAAATACTATCTGAAAATACACAAAGTTTAAAAGATCAAGCTAATGCTCAAAAATTTTTTCTAAATTGTTTATTATTTAGAGTGTCTCAACAATTTATTTTAGATACTACTAAAGCTAAAGTAGTAGATGAAGTCCAAAAATTGATTTTTATGAAAAATCTAGTAGGTGATGATAATTTGACCTCAGAAACTATGTTATCTATTATAAAAGATTCTTCTAATGATAGAGGCCATATTAATTTAGTAAGATTTCTATGAAAAGATACGAATTAACAAAAGAAGATTATGAAGATGTTTATAATCTTTTAACTATAACTGAACAGGTGAAAAATATATTTAATAAGCTAGCCGAATTAGAATCTAAAAATCAAAAAGATACTGATTACTTAATTTTTAGTGAGAAATTGCAAGAATTATTAAAAGAAGAAAAGAAAGGATATCAAAAAATAGGCAGTAATATATATAAAATTTCTGCCATTATAATTTGGTTAGTAAAATTTGATCAACCTGATTTTTCCGATATTTTATCTTTGGTATTTGATGGTAATGATAAAGATTTAATCATCGCAAGGGTAGTGCAAAAATTAGACTTAATTTTAAAATTAAAAAAAGATGATTTGCATTTAAATGATGATACTGATTTGGAAGATGAATATGTTGACGATGAAGAGATTAAAAATTTAGTTGAGGCGTCTTTGCCAAAATTTAAAAATCCGGAACAAATAGAAGCTGAGTATATTGCGACAGCTAAGGTGGAAATGGCCATTGAAAGTGATATTATTCATACTATTTTACTAATTTTAAATAGCTATTTAAACAAGCCTCAATATGAGCATTTATCGAAATATATGGTTAATTTTAAATATAATATAGTATTTGCTTTTGCCGATTATTTAAATGATTATTTAGATAATGATTTTACTCCTGAAAAAAATTTATATTGGAATTCGACAATTATCGCTCAGCTAAATAATGTAGATGATTTAGAAGAAATAAAAAGAGATTATGGAACAGAAATTTTATATGATCAAATTGAAAATATTATGCAATTGTTTTTTACTACTGATAATGAAGCAATTGCCAAATTTATTTTATCTCAAATAATTATTAGGGTGGCATTACAAATAGTAGAAAAAGAAGATGTAAATAAATTTAAAAGTTTTTTACAAGAAGAAATGGCTTCTTTTTCAGAGCCAATAGATCAAAATATTAAAAAAGAAATTGAAAATGTTTTTACCCAGTTTTTAGAAGATCGAAAATTAGTAAATATTTTAACTTTAAAACTTAATTAAAAAATCTTATCACAATATAGATAAGATTTTTGTTTTTTAGGATATTGGCAAGGGCTCAATATTTATATTCGAGTCATACTTTTTTAAAACTGCACTAAATTCATTATAAATACTTTCGTAATTATTTAAATATTGGGCTTCCATTTTACTAAAGGGGATTACTAAAAAATCATATTTGCCTTTGTCTTTGTTGTAAAATTTATAAGAATAATTTAAGTCGGCTCCAATATTATCTATTTTTATAGTAGTTGTATTTTGTTCCGTGTCTACTGTTTTAGTTATATCTAATGTGGCAAACATTCCAATAACCGCAATCTTTTTTTGCATGGGATTAGTTAAATCCATTTGGTTAGAAACAAAATTGCCAAAAGAGTAGAATACTACGGTATCATCTATCCATTCCCATGGTTCTATACAATGAGAGTGAGTCCCTAATACAATATCAACCCCATTATCAGCTAAAAATTTTGCTTGTTGCTTTTGAATTTCAGTAGCATTTTGTTGATATTCAATTCCCCAGTGCATAGCTACAATTAAAACATCAACCTTATCTCTTACTGCGGCTATGTCGGCTTTTACTTGTTCTTCATTAAATAAATTAACTGTATAATCTTCTGTAACTGGTATTCCATTAGTTCCATAGGTATATGATAACATCGTATAAGTTATTCCATTGGCATTCATAATTTTATGTTCATTTCTTTTTTCGGGTGTAGAAGCCATCCCGGTAGCTAAAATATTTTTTTGCTCTTCCCACCATTTAGCACTTGCTTTGGCACTTTCGCTGCCTCTATCCATAGAATGATTGGTCGCTAGTGATACTAAATTAAAACCAGCAGCTAGCATACTTGTTCCAAACCCACTGGGAGTATTAAACGTAGGATATCCACTATAACTTTTAGAATCATCAAAAATAGTTTCTTGATTATAGTATTTTATGTCATAGCCTTTAAGTTTTTCTTTAGTAAAAGCTAACATATCACTAAAATCATAAGAATTAGTTTCTTTATTATATCCTGAGTTATAGACAGCTGGATGAGCTAAGCCATCTCCAGTAGCTATTAATTTAGCAGTAAAGGTTTGTATTTTTTCTTTTTCATTGTCTTTAGCAGAATCTATAAAATCTTTAATGGAAGGATTTTCATTATCCTTATTAATAATATATTTATAAGAAAAAAAGCCTATTAAGATAGCTAAAAGAATAAAAATACTAACTATAGTTCTTTTGGCTTTACGTTTTAATCGGGGCATTATTTTAAAACCTCATAAATATCTTTAGGATCTTTAGTAGCTCTAAGTCCATGGTTAGGAAGCAAATGCATATGATAATGTTTTATTTTTTGGGAATTTCCATAATTAACACAAATACTTAATTCTTTAGCATTCAATTTTTCCATAATATGACTAATATATTTTTTGGCTATTTTATTAATATGACATACTAAGTCATCAGGTAAATCCATTAAAGTATCATAATGTTCTTTGGGAATTATTAAAGTATGCCCATCTACATTAGGATAAGCATCCATAATAACTATAATTTTATCATCTTCATATAATTTATAACTGGGGATTTCTCCTTTTACAATTTTACAAAACAAACATTCCATATTATCACCTAAAAATATTATATCATGTCTTCCCATTTTAGCATATTTATTACCACAATTCTTGTCAAAAAACGTCTAATTATTTTATTTTCAGCGATCTCAAAATAGCTTTTTGGCCTTCGGAAATTTGATATGATTCAATGCCTTTTTGAAGAGCTTTATTATAAGTCCATTTATCAATTTGAGATTGATTTTCTTGCATAAATTTAATAGTAATATTAAAGTTTTTACTTAAACAGGTAGACAAACACCAGCTAATAGCCATTTTAACATAATATTCATTAGTTTTAATTTTTAATAAATTAGCTAGAACTTTATCTATATATTTTTCATTTATATAGTAATTTAAATAATTTACAATGACAAATCTTTGATAAAATTCTTTTTTTATTTCCAATATTTGATTTAAATAATTAAAAAAATCATCTTCATCATCAATAATAGATTTTAAGGAATTACAAAAAGTGTCACAAATGGCCCAATTATCTATTTTATTTAAATATTGAGTTATTAATTTTTTCCTTTTTTGATAAGTAATAGGCACTTTGGCAATAACTAAACCGGCAATCATAACTTCTTCGAAGTGATTATTATTAATATTCTTTAAAATAATCTCATAATCATTATTTTTTAACAATGCGGTTGTTATTTTTCTTAAAATAGGTATTTTAACTCCGAGAATTTTATATTTAGTTGGACATATTTTTTGCTCAAATTTTTGATATTTTAAATCTATATAAGGCTCTAATAATTTTGTAATATTCATTTAAACCACCAATAATATTATAAATATTATTAAATATAAATTAAAGTGTGTTCTTTTTTGATAACTTAGCATAAATTAAATTAGGGAGTGATAAATTTGTCTAATTTTAGAGAAATTGTAACTAAAGCAGTAATAGGAAAGGCTAAAAAAACTAGTGGGAATAAGTTTACTTTAGAAACCGAGGAAAGACCAGATACTGTTTTAGGATGTTGGGTAATTAATAATTCTTTTAATGGGGTAAATAATCGAGGCAGTGTGCAAATCAATGGCGCATTTGATATTAATGTTTGGTACTCTTATGATAATGATACAAAAACTGCCGTTAGTACTAAAAGATTTAATTATACTGATAAAATGAATGTGCCTCTTAAAAATGATACTGTGTTAGATAATAATTCGGAAATTATTGTTCGAAGTTTGAAGCAGCCGACAGTGACAAATGTGGAAATTAAAAACGGAATTATCGAACTTAATGTAGAAAAAGAATTAGGGGTTGAAATAGTAGGGAATACTAAAGTTAAGATATCAGTAGAAGATTTAGATGATGATTACGAAGAAGTAATTGATGAGGAATTAGAAAAAGAAATTGATTCCATTGATGAGAATTATTTAGAAACAGAAGAAGTAAAAACGGAAGAATAATGTTGTCAACACTTTTTCGTTGACAAGCTTTATCGGCAAATGATATACTATTAGCAGAAATGAAGGAGGCAAAGTATGGCAGTTAAATTAAGATTAAAAAGAATGGGAGCTAAACAAAAACCATTCTATAGAATAGTAGCAGCTGATTCTCGTTTTCCTCGAGATGGCCGTTTTATTGAAACAATTGGAACTTATGATCCTTTAAAAGGAGCAGATAAAATTACTATTGATGAAGAAAAAGCTCTTAATTGGTTAAAAAATGGAGCTCAACCAACTGACACAGTTAAGAATATTTTATCTCGCTCTGGGGTAATAAAAAAATTTGCTGAATCTAAAACAAAGAAAAATTAATTAGGAGTGTTTTATGAATGTAGTAGAATTTGCTGAATATTTAGTAAAAAGTATAGTTATTGATAAAGAGTTAGTTAAAGTATCTGAATTTCAAGCGGATGATGATATTACGATTTTGGAAATATTAGTACCAGAATCAGATATGGGAAGAGTCATTGGCAAAAATGGCAGAACTTCAACCTCTATTAGAACACTAATTCAAGCTTATGCCGCAATTAATAAAATGCCAAAAGTGAAAATTAATATCGATTCATTTTAAAGAAATATGACCTATTTCTTTTTATTTTGTTTAAATTTTGATAGAATTTAGTTAGGGGATGATTTTATGAAAAAAATTAATTATATTATAGGGCCTAGTTTTTTAATAATAGGAATATTAATAGGATTTTTAATTGGACAATTAATCTATAAAAGGGATAAAGTAGTAGAAGAACCCATTTTTTTAGAAAAAGATCCTATTATAAAAGAGTATTTAGATTTAGAAAAGCAAAAAATATATTTATATAATATCAATGAAGTAAAAATGAAGTTTGAAAATAAAGAAATCTCTTTAGCTGATTTTTTTAAAGAAAATAAAAATGATGTTGAAAAAACTTTTGCGGCTTTAACACCATATTTGGAAGTAACTAAAGTTTTAAAAGATGGTGGTACTACCATTTATACTACTAAACAAAACAATAACTTATTTTTGCAAGATTTGACTATCATAAAATGTCAAACTGAAGATGGTAATAAAGATATTTATTTTGGGCAATATTTAAATACGGTAACTGCTTTTGATATGGGAGCTTGTGGTAAAGATTTTTTTATGGATGTTAATTTTGAAAGAGTTTATACGATTACCAATATTGAGTTAAAAGAAAAATACGAAAATGAACAAGAGACAAAATATAAATTAGAATTGACCGTAGAAGATAATGAAGGAAATAAGGCCACTATTACTAGAATAGTAGATGAAGAAAGTAAAAACATTTTAAAAGAAAATAAAACTTATACTTTTTATTTTGAAAACAAGTATGGGGAGCTTATTAAAGAAGATATTTCCTATATTTTTGCAAATTGTACTTTAACTGGTGTTGTTCCTCTAGAAGGTTAAATGTAAAATTTGTGAAAATTAGCACTTAAGTATTGCAAGTGCTAAGAAATGGTGTTATAATTGATTATGTAAAAAGGAATAAAAAGCTTTTTTACGGGTATTATAATTATATAATGTGCTTATCCTTTGTGGAGCCGACACAAAAAGAAAGGGAGAATGATAATATGATGATGATACCAAGAAGAAACAGTTTTGATTTATGGGAGGATTTATTTAAAGATCCATTCTTTAATAGCAATGAAAGCAAAGTTATGCGTACAGATATTAAAGAAAATAAGAAGGATTATAACATTATAATTGATTTGCCTGGTTATGAAAAAGATGATATTAAAATTGATGTAGAGGATGGTTATTTGAATATTTCTGCGACAATGAGTTCTAAGGATGAAGAAGTTGAAGACGGAAAATTTGTTAGAAGAGAAAGATATTTTGGCGAATGTTCTAGAAGCTTCTATGTTGGCGATGAAATAAAACCAGAAGATATAAAAGCCTCTTTTAAAAATGGAACTTTAAAATTAGAAATTCCTAAAAAAGACGAAAAGAAAGAAATTCCTGAAAAGAAATATATTGAAATAGAAGATTAAAAAAATGCTGAAATTATTTCAGCATTTTTTCCTAAATTGAAATTTGAACCGCACCACAAAAAGGTGTGGTTTTTTGATATAATAAAAGAGCCCACCACCCG